>JBDONA010001041.1:0-8661 GCA_039831575.1 Fuerstiella sp.
TACTACGAGCGGTCATCGTTTTGCCCGTACCGCTCTCACCAAGAATCAGCACTGTTGTGCGTGTGTCAGCCACACTTTCAATCAGCTCGAACATCCGCAGCATTTTGTAGTCTTTGCCGATGATGTTCGACAGACCGTGCTTTTCGTGTAACTGAGCCTTCAGTTGCAGATTCTCCTGCAGAATCTGACGTTGACTGAGCGCTCGTTCAATCGAAAGATTGAGCTCTTCGTCAATGACGGGCTTCGTCAGATAGTCAAAGGCCCCCATCCGAATGGCTTCGACTGCACTCTCAATAGTGCCAAAGCCGGTGAGCAGAATGACGGACGTGTCCGGTGTGTTCTCTCGTGTCCACTGCAGCAGCTCAAAGCCGTCTTTGTCCGGTAGATTGACGTCACAGACAACGACCGCAAACGGAAACTCCTGCATCCGTTCAATCGCTTCTTCGGATGTAGAAGCCGTCTCTGTGCGATGGCCGAGACTGCGGAGATAGTCCGCCATAGCGTTTTGGATGTGTAGATCGTCGTCAACGACCAGCAGCGAACCCGGTGTGCCAGATGCCATAGTTGTCCCCTCGTATTTCCCAAAGACTGCAACAGCGCAGGGCGCGTCACGTATTTTCAAGTGATGATTGGGAGCACATCCCGGAGAGCCGGATGCATTTAGTCGTCAAGGAGTTGTGTCCGAACACCGTTGAACAACAAACGCACCCGATTACCGGGTAATTGAGAAGGGATATGTGAACTTAGGATGTAAAAGTCCATCAGGCGCGAATCGACGGCAACATATGTTGTGGCGACATCAACGAATGAATTCCGATCGGTACAGTCGTCAACATCAATACAATGCCGACACTTTAACAGCCACCTGGTTGCGTCATGCAGAATGTGCCGGTTGCGGTGTTTTCGAAACACGTCCTCTACCGAGGCGGATTGCCGCCTGTCGGGCGGATCACGGAGCGCGATATCGGCCTACGCGTTTTCCCGACCTGTCGGCTTGTGCAAGGTCCGATCGGAGAGGCCCGCTATAGATTGAAAACGCGAAGCGAGTCGCCAAAGAAGGTCCGATCTTTCGGCAATGCCCATGAATGAAGTATGAACCGTTGCTTCAGGAGCACGAACGATCATGACCTACATCTTTGTCGATGGAAGCCAACGGACGGGCACGTCCATCGCGCAACAAATCCTGTGCCAGCAACCGGATGCCAATCCCTACGTATTTGAATGTAGCTTTCTAAGACAACTGGTCTGTTGCTACAGTGAAGCCCGCGATCACTTCGACCAGAATCACGTCAGCTACTTCGGCGACCTGCAAAACCTTCGCAACTTCAATTTCGGGGTGGTGCACGCATTTCTTGAGCAGGCGCAGGCAAGACTCGGCAATCACCTGCATCTGATTCTGAAGGAACCACACCTGACGCTAGTCTGGCCCTGTCTGTTCGAATTGGTGCCTGAGGCGTTGTTTCTGATGATTGTTCGCGACCCACACGATGCGATTGCCTCGATGGTGCAGGTCGCTGAACGACAAAAGTCAGCCGGACAGCAGTACGAATTTGTTGACCGCGACATGGTTCGATTGTGCCGTCACTTCCTGTCGTTTTACGAACCCGCGTTCGCGGTGAAGGACCAGCAGTTTCGCCAGCAGATGGCAGTCGTACACTACGAAGAGCTGGTTGGCGATCCGGCGCCGATGCTGCGTGACATCGCGACCTTTACCGGTATTTCGTTTGACCAGATCGACACCGATGAAACACCCGATCCGGGCCACGTGCAACAGAAACTAACAACCAAAAGTGCGCTATACTCGCGATGGGAGACTGAGGTCAGCGGGAAGAAACTGACAAAGGCACGTGTTGGGAATTATCTGAACGTCCTGACATCCGCGGAAGTGAGTCAGGTGGAAGAACACTGTGCCGAGTTCTTCGAATGGTTCGGCTACAAACGACAGGCTGCCTGACGTTCACCTGAGACCACAGTGAAACGAATCGACGTCTTCGGACAAACTGGTTGTTGTTTCCTGGACTGCCCGGATCAAACGTCACCACCACCAATATCCGCCTCAGCTGTGGCCGTCACGATTGCAGCGATGTCGACGGTGCATAAAAAGGCCCCGGTCTCTTGAAGAGACCGGGGCTTTGGTTTCCTGCGGATCCTGAGTTACCTGATCCACGGTCCACTTTAGAAGGCCACGGCGGCAACTCGTGTCATGCGGACTGTGCCTTCCAGCACCTGACTGCCATCAGCCGACAGCAGCGTCATCTGCAGAATTCCTCCGGAAATTCGGATGGCTTCCTGCATAGAGGCTTCGTCAACAAGCTGAATTCCATTGCACACCGTGATCACCATGCCCGCTCGAAGGCCAACCTGTTCTGCCGGAGAGTTGGGTTCAACCGCATCAATGCCCAATCCCTTACCCGGCAGCAGTATGCCCTTCAGTCCGAGATACCACTGGACGTTCTGTGGCGGAGCTCCGACATGCAGCACAGTACTGCAGTGCACTCGGTTCCAGTCGCAGGTGATCACCTGGTTGTGATGGCTGTGAGCAATCGGCTGGCAGTACTGTGTCCACCAGTGACATGTGGCCGGGCGAGTATGACACCAGTGATGTTGGTTGTGCTTGATGATGTGCTGTACAGCATTGTGCCACCACTTGTGTCCGTTGCTCGATTTCAGTGACTTGGGCAGACCCTTGTTGATGTGATTGGAGGTGAACGGGAGAGTCTTGAATTTTGTATTGTTGAATTTTGAACCGAACGGGTTGAATTTCGTGTTGGATGTTACACCCGTGAGTGGCTGTGAGCCTTTCTGCGGCAGAACCTTTGACAGTCCACGGCTGCCCAATCGCGACGATCTGTTCGACCCGACCTTCGACTGGAGGGGCTGTTTTCCGAAATTCCCTGAGAGTTTCGAAGAACCGATACCAATATTGCGACGGATTGACGGAGCTGTTCTCGTCCCAGGCGTATATCGGCCGAACCCCTTGTTGCTTGAATTGGTGCTGTTGGTCGTGGGTGACTTCCGAAACCTGTTGATTGTTCCGGAAGAAATGCTGCGTGAATTATTCGACGAAATCTGACCGCGAGAAAATGAGTTTCGTGAACTGTTGTTGAATCCCTGAATCTTAGAAACAGAGCTGCGTGAGCTTTTTGGGCTGCTGCTCTTGTTGAACTTGAACTGAGCGAATGTGGAATTGCTTCCGGCAACCAAACAGATGGCTGCCACAAAAAGCAGTGATTTGCTGAAACGTTTCATGGCGTTCTCCTGAGTTTGCATTGAGTGATAAATCAGTGGGTCTGATTACCCTCAGTGCGAAGAAAACCAATTTGTTACAGCCTTTCCGGAAGAAATCCTTCATGCAGCAAATTCATTGACGAAATACATGTATTCCGGTCCGGCAGTGGCCCGGAAATGATCCGTCGTGAAGACACGTGGAAGACTTTTCAGTGCCCCGCATCCGTACACAGGAAACGCATTGGGCTGTCACCGTTCGATGGTCACTGCCACGACGATCGGTGCCGTAGGGTCATCACCCTTGATCAACTCTATCGTGTTGATCTTTTGGTTTCGCTGCGGCATCACGCTCAGAAACCGAAGCTGTTGTCCACGGACGTTGAACGCAAATTCGCTGCCTGGTACATCGACTCGACGAATGTAGTCGGCAAAGTGGACTCCGTTCAACAGAGCGTGGTCCTCCGTCGTTTGATCTGCGTAGTGCAGGCGAACTGTCACTGAAGCTGTCTTTCCCCTGAAAGACGGGTGACTCCAGCCACCGACGCCACTGAGAAAGTGAATGGCCGTGGCAGCCGTGTTGCACGGAAGTGAAACCCTCTTTGGCATCTTTGGCGGAACGGGGCCCTGAGGACCGTGCAGAAGAATAATATTCGGCGTCGTCTTGCCGCGCGGGTCCGTCAGTACGAAGGGGACGTTCTTGAAGCTCTTTGGTTTCCAATCCGAAAAGATCATTCGGTCCGGACCGTTGTCGCCATTGTGGAACATGCCCTTTGTACTGATGGCCGTGGCATAACGGTCGAGTGGAATCGGGAGGTACTTGCCCTTGTTTGTCAGAAACTGCAGCAGGTTTGAAATCTCGTCCTCTGTGGCCTGCTTTTCAAAACCCTCGGGCATCAAGGACTTGCGGGACGCCAGCAGCTCTTCGATGTCGACACGCTGAATGCTGGTTTCCTTTGCTTCGGTATCGATCAGTGTAATGCTGGTGCGAGTCTCAGCGGCCAGCATTCCATTGGCCACTCGCCCGTCCTTGCGGACAACTGTGTAAATGCGGAAGTTGCCTTCGACACTGCGCGACGGATCAATGATGTGAGTCAGCAATTCGGCCTTTGGATGGACGGCCATACCTGTGAGATTGGGACCAATCGCCTTGCCCATGTCGCCGTGTTCGTGGCACTTGGAACAGTGTTTCTTAAACATCTCCCGCCCGCCCTCGACGTCGCCCTGCCTGTTCGCAAGGTGCAGCAAAGACTTCAGCACCTTATCCCGATTGGCATCCGGCAGTCCGCCGCTCATGGCGAGAAGTTTCTCAGCCTGCTTGCGTAGTTGTTTGTCCGGAAAATCCCGCAGTGCCTGTTTCTGATCGAGTGTCAGATCAGTCAGCTCGACGGCATGAGACTCGAGTCCCGACAGCAACGCTCTGGCCCATTCCGGACGGCTAAGCAGGGTGCCAATTGCCGCTGACTTCAATCGAGGTGTCAGGCCGGACATTTTCTTCACGATAATCGTACCGACTGCCGGCGTTTGGCTTAGTCGTATTGTCTGCAGAAACTGAATGCCGAGCTGTGGGGGTATCTGTGCATCCAACTGATCAATGATGCGCCGCGCGACAGCGGCATCGTCCATTCGAAAGCTGACGACGTCGCGAGCTGCCGAAATTCGAGTCTCGTCCGTGCCCTTGTAGTCAGAAACGGTGTCCAGCAGAGCGGCCACGATTTCCTCCGCATGAGCCTCCAGCGCGTTGGTACCGCACTGCGTCGCCAGCCGCACCAGCTTACTTTTGGTGCCAGAATCGCCGCGATGAAGCAGGTTGACCAGGACGGTATCAAATGCTTCTGTTGTGTTGAGCTCAAAGTCCGACGGAAGGCCGCTCGTCAATCCACCAAGGACGGCGTCGACCACCGCAGCATTCGCAGATTGAAGACTGACAACGATGTTCTCCAGATCAACGGCGGACGGCTTGCCACGGGCCACGTGTTTCGCGATCTGACGCGAGATCCTGATGTTGTTACCACGTGCGGGCTGACCTGACACTGCTTGCAGATAGGGCAATGCATGAGCCGCTGCAGCACTCGTCAATGCATCAATCACGACGGAGTCCTGTGCAGTTCGGCCGATGTGAGCCACCAGTTGTCCGGCGCTCTCCGACGACGGCATGTCTGCGATTGCCAGAATCGTTTGCAGCCGGACCTGGTCACCGGATTCCTGCAACAACACGTCTTTTGTGTTCAGGATGGCGTTGAGTCCGGATTCTGATATCGGCAAAACGTTGACCGCATTTCGGCGAACTCCGTGCGACGGATGTCGCAGGGCCATGGTGACTGCGTTTCGTACTGCACTGTTTGAGGCAATGGCGCCCAATCCGTTCAGCGTATGCAGAGCGTGAATCGTACCGACATTCAGTCCAATGGCGTCGACCGACCTGTCACTCACCAACTGCAATAACGACGGGATGGTGTCGGCCGCGTTACGCTCCACCAGCAATCGCTGAGCCTGCAGTCGCCAGAGCATTGACGGATGTTTTAAAGTTGCGACGAGTTCTTCGTTGGAGACATTCTTCAGGCTCGCGTATTCGTGCAGGACGTCGTCAACATCAGAGACCCGGTCTTTTGAAAAGACCGGGTCTCTTTGCGTGTCCGTTGCTACCACGCGATAGATTCGTCCATGTTTTTTGTCCCGTAGATCACTGACATAGGCATTGCCCTTGCCGGTCTTGAATCCCTGCGGTGTCGGGTTGTGTTGCACGATGTAGTTGTACCAGTCCAGCACCCAGACGGCTCCATCCGGACCGACTTCTGCCATGATGGGGGCACTCCATTCGTCGTCGCTGGCCAGCAGATTCACGGGGCTCGTCGATTTGTAATCGGCCCCATCGCGACGAAGAACGAACGTGCCCACAAGGTGTCCTGTCGGACCACAGACGAACGCCGTTCGATTCCACCACTGCTGCGGAAACGCACGTGCCGTGTATAAAGCGTGGCCTGCCGCGGCCGTGTAGCCGCCGAACTGATCCACCTGCCGCACATTCTCTGTGATCGGCTGGAACATGTACGTGTCGGCAATCGTTCCCAAAGTGGAAGGTGCCCAGCCGCGTACCTGTTCGTAATAACGGTTGGGAATCGGGACAAACATGCTGGGATTGTGGTTGGCCGTCGAACCGAAGATCAGGCCATCTTCACTGATGCCCAGGCCCCACGTGTTATTGTTGCTGGATCGGATGAATTCCAGGTCCGTCACGTTTGGCGGATCGGTCTGCGACAATTTGAATCGCCAGAAGCCCATGCGAAACGTCTGCAGTGGCTTGCCGTCGACATGCGGAGTGCTGTTGTTGTAGCCCTGCATGGCCCAGATCCAGTTATCCAGCCCATAGCGAAAATTGCTGACTCCACCGTGAGTGTCGCCGAGCGTCCAGTTGGCGATCAGCGTTGTCTTCTGATCGGCCACGTCGTCGCCGTCCGTGTCCTTCAGATAGATCGTCTGCGTACCGTTCTGAACGACCGCTCCGCCACGGAAGATCATGATTGCCGTGGGAATACTGAGTCCATCGGCAAACACGGTGAACTTGTCCGCGACATGATCGCCGTTGGTGTCCTCGCAGATTCGGATTCGGTCGCGGTTGCCGCCGAGTTCATTCGGATAGTCAACGGTTTCACAGATCCACAGGCGGCCGCGTTCGTCCCAGTTCATCGCAATTGGCTTGGCCTGGAAATTCCGCTCGTCCGCGTACAATCGAACGGCCATGCCTTGCGGAGTGACAAAATGTTTGATGGATTCTTCGGGCGATAGAGGCTTCTGCATTGTTGTTCGCAGCTTGCCCTGTACGCCCCATCTTTGTCCGGGTGTGTAGTTAGGAATCTTTGGTCCGACCTCAACGAATTCAAAGTCCGCCGCGTCCGCCCGCAACGGCGCCAATTCGGGAATGGCGAATGTGTCCGGACCGCTGAAATCCGGTACGATTCCGGGATCATCACTGCATGCCCAACGAATGCCTCGTTCCACCAGATTGTGAAACCCCGGATTGGAAAACGTGCGTTGGTCGTGGCCCCACGCCGTGTAGAAGACTCGGCCCTTACCATGAGTGCGCACCCACGTCCACGGCTCGCGATCGTTGCCATTTGCCTGGTCACCTTCAACGCGGTATTCCAGTACCGTGCGATTTTCTTCGTTGTGCAGGTGGTGAATGTAGGTCTCGTCCCAGCTGGTGAAACTGCCGTATCCTTTCATGATGGGATGGTCGGCTGCGGCGATCTGCGTCGTAAACACCTGACCGCCATGCCGCTGAAACTGGCCTCCCATCAACGCAACCATGTCCGCATTATTGCGCCAGCAGAAGGTGGCGCAATGCAATGGGACAAAGCCTCTGCCGCTGGCCACGTAGTGCAGCACGACTTTCGCCTGAGCGTCAGTGATGCGGTCGATGTTCGCATACAGCACCAGCCCGTCGAACTGCTGTAACGTGTCAGCGTCGAGATCTTCCATGCGGTCGGTGTACTTCAGTTCAACACCGCGAGCGGCCAGCGCAGGAGCCAGTTCCTGAAACCGGGCTTCGGGTCGATGGTGCCCATTATCGCCCATGAACAGCAACTGCAGGTCAGCGCCGTGCGCAACGTGAACGCAGCACAAGGACGTAACAGCCAGCAGCAGCGCCAGGTCGCGCGATCGACGTTTTCCGAACACTCGCATTTGTTTATTCCGAAGTATTAGGGGCCGGGCGCTCAGGAATTCGCCATCGAGTGGCTCCGGAGGAGGTCTACGTTTTGAAAAAACCGATTTCTGCACGGTTTCTCTGTCGTTCTTACCCCAGCGTAAATTCTGGTAGCTTCACGATCTCGCCGCCTTTTTCAGCGGATTCGTGTGCGCAAATACCGACACAGGTCCAGTTTGCACTGGTGACGGCATTGGGACGTGGGTCACGGTCGTCAAGCAGCGAACTGATCATCTCGTGGGCCAGATGTGGATGCGAACCACCGTGGCCGCCGCCCTGAAGAAAACTCAGGTGTTCAGAGTCGTGGATTTCCTGTGCCTGAGTGAAACGCTGAATCTCGGCAGGCAACAGATGGGCGAAGTCGGTCACTTCGATCTTTTCCGCTATTTCATTTTCAGGTTTCTTGGCCGTGTGCAGTACGTGCGGTTCGTCTTCGATGAGCGTCCATTCAAAGCTCTTCTTTGTGCCGTATACGTCGAAGCTTTCACGGTACTGGCGAGCCACGTCATACAGACACCGCCAGATATGAGCTGTGACATCGCTGTCCTTAAGTTTGATGTGACAGGATTGAACGGCAAACTTGTTACCGGATTTCTGCGCGATGTCGTCCCGGACAGTCCCTGAGCCAAAACAACTGACCTGTTCTGCCAACGCGTTCATCAGCCCCAGACACGGACTCACCACATGAGTCGCGTAATGCATGGGAATCATTTCTTCCCAGTAACTCGGCC
>JBDONA010000280.1:0-2040 GCA_039831575.1 Fuerstiella sp.
CGTCGCCGTGCCGGCAGTGCTCAGGTCAAGAATGACATCTCTGCCGGAAACTACGGATAGTGTTGCAGTGAATACGGCAGAGCCGGCGGCCTCTGCGATCGTTGCCGTATCAACACTCAGACCAACACCCGGCAATACGTCGTCATCCACGATGAATGTCGTGGCTAACGACATCGGGCCATTTGATGCGAAGTCCGCGAAATCAAGTTCAACGGTCACGCTCTCGTCGAACTCGTCCAGGGTATCATCGTCGGCTGTCACAGTGAACACGGCCGCCAGGGCTCCGGCCGGAATCAGGACAACCGGCGCCGGACTGGAGAAGTCGTCTCCACCGCCAACAGCGAGTCCGGCGAGCGACAGATTAACGGTCACGTCGCGGCCGGACACTTCAGACAGAGACACCGTGAAAATGGCAACTCCACCGTCCTCAACGATAGTGCCATTGTCCACTCCAATCGATAACGTGGGCAACACATCGTCATCCAGAATTATCGTCGTCGCCTGAGAGATCACTGCGACGGCAAAGTCAACATTCGTGATGTCGACGACCACGTCCTCATCAATTTCGTCCAGCAGATCCTGCACGGCAGTGACATCAACAGAACCTGACAGGCTGCCGGCGGAAATCACAATCTGCGTCCCCGTGGCAACAAAGTCAGCGGCGGCGGTCGCCGCACCGGTGATCCCCAGATCGATCGTGATGTCACGCCCGGAAACCTCGGACAACGTTGCTGTAAACGTCGCTGTCCCGCCGTTTTCCACAATACTGGAATTATCAACGGCAAGGTCGACGGTCGGCATCGCATCGTCGTCAAGAATCGTAACGATCAGCGGCGGAACGGGCACTTGCGTATCGCGATTGATCTCAAGTGACCATGAATTCAGCACGCCCTGCTGCCCCATGCCTGTATCCTGAATCTCAAGCGTCCATGTGCCCGCAGCAGGTTTCCCGTCAAACGCTGCCAAAGCATTCTGTGGGAAGAAAACCCCGGTAAACGGCGTCATTCCTGTAGCGATATCCGCTGCAGATTCGTCGTCCAGCACGGTGCCGGTAAAGTCAGGATCACCACTTCCAATGTTTTTGAATAGTTCAACGCGGGTTCCGTCCGGCGCCACGAGTGTGACAATCAGATCGGAATCAGCGCCGTGGGTGATGTCCAGTTGAACATTCAGGTCGGCGATCGTGCCTGCATCACTGATGGTCAACGTCGACAACGAGGTCGCCTGATCCGGAATCGGGATTGGTACGTCCGTGGACGCGTACGTTGTCACAATATTGCCAGGCATGGTTTCCGGCGTCGCATTGACGGCACCAGCAACGACGATCACAACGGTTTCGACGCCTTCGTTAAGACTGTCTGCCACCGACGTCACTGTCACTGACCCCGACATCTGTCCGGCCGGAATCAGAATCTGCGTGCCGGAGTCCGTATAGTCGACACCACCGCCGGTCGCTGATCCCGTGAGCCCCAGATTAACTTCGATGTCTTTGCCCGATACAATCGGCAACGTGGCCGTGACAGTCGTGAGGTCGAATCCGTTTTCCGAAATTGATGGCGGAGCGGCGGTCAACACAACTGTCGGCGCATCGTCGTCATCCAAAATCAGCGTGGAGGACTGTTGCACAATATTTTCGACAGCGTTCGTCACGCTCACGAATTCAAGAATCAGCAACTCGTCAAATTCGTCATTCGGATCATCGATTGCAGTGATAGTGACTGTGCCGCTCTGGCTGCCTGCAGGAATTTCCACAGTCATCAAACCCAAACCCGGATCGACATAGTCCACGCCAATGGTTGCCGCTCCACGTAGCTGCAATTCAACCGTCACTAACTTGGCTGACACAGCATCCAAAGTCGCAGAAAAGACGGCAACGCCGCCGTTCTCAGAGATCGCATTCTGATCGACCGACAGAGTCACTGTCGGTTCAATATCTGTATCGACAATATCGGTTGTGGCCCGCTGATCGCCGTTTTCCAGAGCATTGGTGACGGTCGAAATTTCCAGAATAACGGTTTCCGTATACTCGTCCAGACCATC
>JBDONA010000898.1:0-2039 GCA_039831575.1 Fuerstiella sp.
CGTCTGGCCCAGAATTCGCGGTCACCAGGCGTTTTCGGCGGAAACGTCTGCAGTGCCTTTTCAATTCCCGTTAGTGTGTTGTCGGTTGGTACGGACGTCACAGACGCGGCCGCCGCGGCACCAGCGGCATCGGTTTCGTTCGCGTCCGGGTGTTCTGTGACCGGTCGAAACCGCATACCTGTCCGCAACATGTATTCCAGAAACGCAGGGGACGTTTCCAGCGGAGTCTCAGAACTGCGATTGACATCCAGAATGTGATTCACGCTGAGTGGCAACTGAGAAATCAGGTCTCGCGCTTCACCAGCTTCCGATGTCAATAATCGACGGACTACCTTTCGGAACGGATCCGTGACACTGTAAGCATCGATTGATTCGCCAGGATCACGAACACCACTACTGTTCGTGTCGTCCCAAAAACGTGGCGGGAATTCGCCGCGTCCATCGCCATCATAGTCGGTCGTCCATTCCCACCAGCGTGCGCCATCATCACTCGTCCCACTATCGTTGAGCAGATTCAGGCCCAGATCGTGTCGATGGATAATTGTTCGCAGTGAATTGGAAATGGTGGTGAAACGTTCGGAGATTGTGGAGCCATTGGCAAAGGCGAACGGAGCAAGGTCACTCAGGCGACTGCTGAGAGTCGTCTGAGCACTGGTGATGTCGGTCGAAGCCAGGTGGGCGGGCACCAGATCGGACGGTCGGAAAATCTGATCGTCGGGATGCACGGCCCGTTCAAGATCATTCAGAAATTCCAACGGGTCTTCAAACGCCATGTTGTAACGCGGATTGGAGTACTGATTGTCTCCGGTCGAGGTGTAGTTCTGATCACGACCGCTTAGGAATCTTGAATCATTCAGGACGCTGGTTGATGTGCCCACAACGGGGTACCCGTCGTACTGCAGCCATTGCTCCGGTCGGGTCATGTCACCAGTCGTTTGAATCGGTAGGCGGGGATCCTCGGTCAATGGAGCATTCCCGGCATATCCACGCCACTTGCCGGTGCCACCGACATCCAGCGGATGCATGAATCCTCTGATGACTCCGGTGCGAGTGCTGGCGATTCCTTCCAGCGCATTTTGATTATCATCAAATCCCTGTTTCGTACCAAAGCGAACGGGGGACGTCGTCCCGTCTGTCAGACGCCCTGCTCGGCCGGGACGGGGCAACGACGATATCTGCCGCAGACCAGCAGAGCCCCCTGCACCATCATTGTGATGAAAGTGATACCACAGTGCATTGGCGTCACCCCAGCGGCCATCATAAACGCTGTCGGTATCGTCAATTCGTCCCGTCAGCAACCACAGCCACTCCATGTTGGCCTGTTCCAGTCGGTTCATCGGGTCGGCACCGTACCAGCCGGTAAACGGAGAACCCGTATCGGGTGTGGTTCCAGAAGGTGCCAGTGCCCACAACGGGTTGACTTCGTTTGGTCCTAATCCCTGATTCGACGCGGATAGAAACGTCGATCCGAACGGTGAACTTGTGCCAGAACTGACCACTGTGGTACCAACCTGATTGGTAACCGTCTCAGTCCGGACCAGTTCTGAAGCGTTGCCATGGCTGTTCAGATCGATGAGCGAATCCAGGTCGTAGATCGTGAACGAGAACATTGTTGCATACAGCTCACCGCTGGTGGTCTCCTGAATCGGGTAGGCGAGATCCAGCCAGATGCCTTCTCTGATACTGTCACCATCGTTGTCCGAATCCAGCTGAATATTATCAGCGTCCGGTCCGCCGGCTGTTCCTGGATCATGTCCGGTGAACACACCGAGTTTTCCGAAGTCGCTGGAGTTGACTCCTTCTCCCGGTCGCAGTGGAAAAGCCCCGTGGGCTCCTGGCAAACTCGCGATGGCAGCAGCGTCAGCAGCATTTTCGGCATCCAGGTATCGGCGAATAGCGACTCCCCCCGACGTAAATCCCGCGATGTGATGTTCACTGGGTCGCATCGAGCGAACGGAAAATTCCGGACGGCCGGTGGCAGCGGAGTGGTCCCACCAGTCCTCATCCATCACCGCAGGTGTGCCGCCGGGACCACTGAC
>JBDONA010001052.1:0-8632 GCA_039831575.1 Fuerstiella sp.
ACTCCGGGAGGACTCAAAAAAGTGAAACGTTTGCTTATGAACGCTCTACCAAGCGAGTACCGATCCACAACATAAACACACTCCAATAAGCGCAACTTCAAAACTCACGCGTCGGGTTACGGAAACCCATTAAATCAATACGCCGTTATGCTTCAGGTTACAAGACACACTGGACCAGCGAAACACGTGGTGCTGTCCAATCAGGTTGCTGGAACAATCGTTGCGTCCGTGTTTGCCAACCAGTATGACGATCGCATGGTACCGTGGTTGAAAAGTACGTAACAGGCACAAGGTCAATATCGCAACGTCATGACAAATACGAAACGCAGGTGAGACCAACTATTCGGGCGTCGGACTGACATCGCTCCTGGGCAGCAGGTTACAATATCCGTCAAACCGATCGGACTACTGCAGCGAGAAACCACGATGTCGAAGACCAGCCGCTTGTCGATGATTTTATTCGCGTGTGTCTGTGTGGTCGGTCTGCCGGCGACGGCAATGGCGGACGACTGGCCGCAGTTGCAGGGAAATGCACAACACTCGGGCAACGCGCCGCACGTCCTGTTGCCGAAACAGCGGGGACTGCTGGCCGCCATTCCGCTGACTGACGCTGTTCTGGCCGCGCCCGTGGTGAGCGACGGGAAAGCGTTCGTGATGGACGCGTCCGGAGTCGTGTTTGCCATCGATACAAACACGCTGCAGGTGGTCTGGAACTTTGCCACCAGCGGAGGGCCTGGCAACTGCAACAACGTCGCGGCTCCGGCGGTCGTCGGTAAATACGTCCACGTCGGCACCATGGCCGGACATTATTATGTGCTGGACCGCGACAGCGGCACTGTGGTCAGGAAAATCGATTGCTCCGAACCCATCTTTGCGGCGCCGGTTGTGGGTGATGATCGAGTCTACTTCGCGACGCTTGGGGCTCGGGTTTATGCGGTCAAGACAAACGGGGACATCGTCTGGACCTGGGACTTTGTGAAGGAAGTGGTGGGCTTCGATGGCGATCGTTGGAAGGGCGAAGACTGGGTCACGTTTCGCGGGGATCGCGTCACGTGGCGCGATCACTTTGTGTGTTCGCGGGATATTTGTCTGGTTGGCAAAACGGTCGTGATGCCGGCGGGCGGGCGTACAATATTTCTGGAAGACGCCGGCGACAGCCCGAAACTTCGTACCGTCGCTGAAATCCCGGCCTACGCCGGCAAGGAGTTCCCCGCGACTTTCGGTCAATGTGCCGACGCTGCCGGCAACGTGTACGTGCAATGGCATCGACGCGACAATGCCGGTCGCGTTGAAATTATGAAGCTTGTCGACGACGAACTAAAAACCAGCTTTGTGCCGGGGACCGAGACATCAATCGACCGCCACGGCCTGTTGAGTTTTACGTCGGTCAGCGTACGTGGTAACGACGTCTACCGCGTTCGTCCGGAACACGGGGTCGGACTCTGTCGGCACACCATCGGACGCGAACAGCCTGACGTTCTGAATGCAGCCGGGGCGATCTGTCCACCGGTGTTGACTCATGACCACGCCGTATACGGGGGACTGGACGGCCAACTGCACATCGTGCCGTTGCGAGAAGGTGAGACAACTTCGTTTGCCACGGCATTTGGTGCGCCGATCACAGCTCCGGTGGCGATTGCTGACGGACAAATTTACGTTCCCTGCGAAGACGGATACCTGTACGTTCTGGGTGAGGATGGCACAGCGCCGCTGCCGGAGAATGATCTGCAGGTGTCGCAGATACGTAGTCCACTCACCGGGCCACTGTCCGCCGCGAAATTTGACTGGTATACCAACTACGGTGACTTCAGCGGCACGAACGCCAACGACCAGGGACTGGCCCCGCCGCTGCGAATGCGGTGGGCCAGGCGGCTTGAGGGCACTGTTAAGCATTTGCCGGTGTGCGGTGGCGGCCGACTGTATATGCACACCGCTGAGGGGCAGATCATCGCCGTCGAACAGGACACCGGCCGACTGCTGTGGCGACGCTACTGGCCTGACGTCTACTTGTCCTTCACCTCGCCGCTGTACATCGACGGCAAACTGATTGTGCCGCAGGGCGGGCTGAAACAATCGCAGATGCGGTGTCTGGACGCGGCCACCGGGAAACTGTTATGGGAAGCTCCGTTCACCGGGTCGCCCAGCTGGAGCCGTCAGTTTCCGCCGGTCGTGCACGGCAACGTGGCGATCTATGCTTCCGGTTCTGGTGAGTATGCTGCTCAGGGGACGGAAAAGCCGTTCGTATTCCGCGGGCAGCCCGTGGAACGCGATGGCCGCGAGGTGATGAGCTGGATTTATTCGAACGACAATCCGTACTATCCGAAAGATCATCGTCCGCGCGTCTGGGCGTGGGATCTGGACACCGGAAAGATCGTTTGGGAAAAGGACTTCTCTGAATATGGTCGTGGCGGCAACGATTGCGGTATCTGCATCCTGGACGGCAAGCTCTACTATTCTGTATTCTTTGGGTATGCCGCCAGTCAACGCAGGCGACGCGGACTGCCGGAAGAGAACAACGGGCTGACGGCCTGTATCGAACCTGCCACCGGCGACGTCATCTGGCAGACGACCGACTATTACGTCACGTCAAAATGTACGCTTAGCGCCCGCGACGGACGCCTTTACATCGGCGGCTTCAACCGAGCCAAAGAAGGAACCGACGATCGGTTTGTCTGGTGCCTGAATGCTGCTGATGGTTCGCTGGCGTGGCAATCGGACGCGGTCACGTCTGCTTTAAACGTGGTCACCGTCGGAGAAAAATTCATCTTCTCCAACGCTCTTCGCGGAAAAGGCAATGTCTTTGACCGGGACACCGGAAAAGTGGTCGACAGCATCGGACACAATTACGCCTGCTGCCGCTTCACGCTTTCGGAACCCTATGTCCTGGGCGCGAATATGGACATGATCGATCTTTCTGATGGCGGCAAACTGGTATCCACGGGGCCGGCGATTGACTCCCGCGAGTGTCTGGGAGCTGTCGTTTCCAACGGCCGCATCTTTTATATGTCCCAGGCCAGTGGCTTTGTCGTTTCCCAAACGTACGGTCCGGCGTCAATCGACCTGCCTGCCGTTTGGGAACGCCGATAGGGGTGGTGACCCCTGGCCTGTGACCGGAGTCCTTAAAGTTTCGCGTTTTCGTAAAACCCTCCCGCAGGCGGGAGGGTCGGACGCAGTAACGGCCGGGGAGAGGCCCTCTGCGGGCCTGATAGCCCGACTCTCCCCGAGGGAGAGTGATATTTGGTAGTTCTTGTTCACATCGTTTTCTTATCGTCTCAATGACCATCGAATTACGGACTGGACCAACCTCAAACATCGGAAGATGGCCCGGCTCACTCTTGCTGACGGAACGTCGTTTTTCCATTAACTTCTGTCAAAAATACATGATTGTGGACGACGCTCTGCTGCAGCGCTGCCGCCTGCGGCCATTGATCTGACCCGTTGGTCGTGCGGAACCCGCGAGCGACGCCGAGTCCTCCAGGAACGTACAGAATTGGCCACAGGCGGTCTCGTAAATTATGCGAAATCGCTTAGACTTCGTCTCGAAGAAAAATTGTTGCCGGGGCGTCAGTTCCTGGTATCGAAATGGCTTGCGTGGGTCGTTTCTCGACACTGTCCAGTTGGACGGCGTCAGTTTCTTCTTCATTTTAACCCGAAGCGTAAGTGAGGAGACAAGTTGCGGCGATCGCCTCGCTTACGCTTCGGGTTACAAGAAAAACACTGAACAAACGAAACAAATGGCGCTGGCCAACTAGAGCAGTTCGTTCATTCTCGGAACCGTTCTGGCTCATGGGGAGGCCTGTTTCTCAGGCTGGAACGCGTCTTTCGCGGTCACGAATCAGCGTCATACGTTGTCTCAGGCGACGCCACGTTGGTGTTCGCCGTTCGGTGTGTTCATCTGTCTCACAGTTCCACTTCGATTCGTCGATCTGCCTTTGGAAGCAACGGAATGCAAGAGGTCGTTTTTGACGAACCCTACAAATTTGTGCCGCCCTATCGGGGTCGGTTCTGGTCATGGGCTGTGGGTCGATATTTGCCTCGACTGTTGCGCAAACGATTTGGCATCACTGGTTGGAAATGTCACGGACTCGATCACCTGCGTCAGTCACTGGACGCCGACCACGGGATAATTCTGTGTCCCAATCACACCCGCTTATCCGATCCCCTGATGAGTGGTGCCATTACGACCGGGACGCAGTGCCACGCCTTTGCCATGGCCAGCTGGCATGTTTTTAAACAGAACTGGTTGGCCGCCTTTGTATGTCACCGTGTTGGCGGGTTCAGCGTGTACCGCGAAGGACTGGACCGCAAGGCGCTGGATACGGCCATCGGTATTGTCGCGACAGCCGAACGCCCGCTGATTATTTTTCCGGAAGGGGGCATCTCCGCCGCCAACGATCGACTGATGTCATTGATGGAAGGCACGTCCTTTGTCGCCCGAGCTGCGGCAAGAAAGCGAGCCAAGGCTCATCCGAATTCAAAAGTTGTCATTCATCCGGTCGCATTTCGGTATGAACATCGTGCCGACCCGGAGGAACGCCTGAGTCCGGTCGTTGCAAATCTTGAGCAGCATCTGTTCTGGCAGACTCAGGAGCATCTGCCGCTGATCGACAGAATCGAACGCATTCGTCGGGCGCTGCAGAGTACTCGTGAGGTGCAATGGCTGGGACACGCGAAGGCCGGGGATGTGGAACAACGGATTGCGGAATTGGTGAACCGGATCCTGCAGACCTACGAAGCAGAATGGTTGGGCAAGACGCGCACAGGTGACGTCATCGCGCGTGTTAAAGATCTGCGAACAGCCATTCTTGCAGATATGGTGACCAACAAAGTTGATGCGACTGAGAAGCAGCGGCGTTGGCGACAACTGACAGATCTGTACTATGCACAGGCCATGTCGTTGCACCCGAAAGGTTACCTCGATCCGAGCATCGACCAAAGCCGACTGAATCACCGCCTGTTCGAAACCGTCGAACGACTGGAGGAGGAGCTGACCGACAGCGTCACTCTGTACAACGACCTGCACGTGGATATCCGCATCGGAGAGGCCATTGAAGTCGATCCTTCCGCCAGGCGAAGCCGGGGTAGCGACCCTCTGATGGTCAACCTGCGAACCAGGATGCTGGACCTGCTTGGCGTTGAAGATCAGTGGCCTCCCGTGCCTGTCACCGATTGCTGAACTGGCAGGTCGCCAGGCATTCACAACCACCCGTTATGTCCTGGTTGCTGGTTCAGAGTCGCTTTGAACAATTCTATTTGGACAGCGCCACTTGTGTCGTTTGTTCAGTGTTCTTAGTAACCCGCAGCGTAAGCGAGGCGATCAACGCAACCTGTCTCCTCGCTTTCGCTGCGGGTGAGCATGAAGAAGAAACTGGCGCTGTCCAACGAATGCGCTTCGCCAGTACCCTCTGCTGCAGATCAGCCGTTACCGAAAGGTCGCTGGAAACCGGGTCGGGGCAAATACTCAGCGGGAATATTGGCCGTTCAAATATTTGACCTTGTCAGCAAAAGATCATGGGTTCGGTGCCGTTCACGGACGTTCCGTGATAGGCTGACTGGTTCCGCAATGCGGTGTCGGAACGCGGGGAGTCACGATATTTCCCGGCCGCCGGACTTCCAGCAGCGGTCTCTTTTCCCTTTTTCGGAGACATTCAAATGTCTGACGACGTTACTGCTGAAAAAAATGTGGGCGGAGTTTCGCCGGCGCGAAAGAAAATCTCGGCACTGATCCTGTGTGGCCTTGCGATTGTGCTGATCATCGAAGTTCGTGCCGGCATGGGACATATGCTGTCCGGCAAGATGCTGCAGGAAAAGTCGCCGGACGGAGTGTTCCAGACGCTGACGCTGGAAGAGCTTGAACCGATGCTGAGTCTCGCTCCGGCCAGAACGACTATTCGTGAGACCGACGAGGAAATCGAATACAGGTATGCCTGGTTCAGTTTGTTGCGGCCACTGTTTTCGCGTCCTGAAGCTGCGTATTACATCGTCGCCAGCAAGGCGACACCGTCGCAGGTTCGACGTTACAACAGCGAAGCACCGACCGAAGAAGAGCTGGCTGCGGCGGCTCGGGCAGCTGAGTTCAGCGGCGAAACAGAGATGTCTCCGGAAGCGGCGGCCTTTACTGCCATTGCGACTGGTGGCGGCGGTCCCGGTGGTCCCGGTGGCGGCGGTGGCCCCGGTGGCGGCGGGCCTCGTGGTGGCGGTCCTCCACCGCAGGATCCCACCGTGACGATGCTCGACAAAGACGGTGACGGCGAACTGAGCGAAGAGGAATTGGAAGGCGCTAGTGCAGCATTGCTTGCGGCAGACAAAAACGGTGACGGAACGCTGACTCCGGACGAACTGCGACCTGCTGGCGGCGGGGGCGGTAGGGGTGAACGACGACGTCCACCGATTGACACTTCGGACGAAGAAGAGGCGGCCCCGTCCGAAGAAAAGCCGGCAGAGCCGACAGAGGCGGCAGCGGAACCCACGGAAGAGAAAGCTGCCGACGCTTCTGACGACGCACCAGAGAAAACGGAAGAGAAGCCGGAATCTGAGGAAGCGCCCGCGTCAGAGAAACCAGCTTCCGAATAGCGGTTGCCTTCGAATCGGTCGCGGTCACGAGTCAGCGTCATATGCTGCAGCGGCAGGTTGCTGCCGCTCAGCATATCGATGTGCAGGAGCTTGTGCTGTCTCCGGAATTGTGGCACCGTCTGTCGTCGCAAATTCGCGCGTTGTCGGTCCGCTTACGAGTTCTTTCTTCAAACACGGAGCCGTTTCCATGTGGGCGATGCACTCTTCGTTCGGCTGCAAGCACGCGACACGACGTTCTTGCATTGCCTGGATTCTTTGCAGTGGCAGCATTCTGAGCGCCGGCGAAACGATTCAGTACCACGGCTACTCAAATGCGATTGAGCTGAAAAACAAAGACGTGCGAGTGGTCCTGTGCCCGGAGGTCGGCGGACGTGTGCTGGAATATTCCTTTCGTGGCAACAACGTTCTGTATTTGTCAGATCAGGAAAAACACTGGAAGCCGGGCGACAAACCTCAATCGTCCGCCGGCCGATTCGACATCGGACCGGAATTTGTGGTGCCTCGTCGGCAGATCCTCTGGAGCGGGCAGTGGCAGGCCGAAGTCATAGGCGAACGGGCTGCCACGCTGACCAGTCAGCCAGATCCGGCGTCCGGCGTTCAGCTGATTCGCGATTTCCGACTGCATGAAGAATCAAGCCTGCTGGAATGTCGTCAGACCATCGTCAACGTGTCGCAGCAGTCGCGAGAGTGGTGCCACTGGAGTCGCACTTTTGTCGTCGGCAAGGGGATTTGTGTCATTCCGTTGACCGAGCCAGGGCGGTCACCGTATAGCCGGTTTCCCAACAAATATGTGATGTACGAAGACAGCGGCGTGATCAATGCAAAACCGGAAGATCCGAATATTCGGCTTATAGAAAACGCGTTGGAAATCCATCCGACGCCACGCAAGCCCAAACTGGGCTTCGACAGTTATGCGGGAGAGATCATTTATCTCGCACCGAACGATCTGATGTTCCTGAAGCGTTTTAAGACGTTCCCGGATCGAGTGTACAACGAAGCCGCTGGCCTGACTATTTCTGTCTGGTATCCCGACAGAGAAATGGTCGAACTGGAACCGATCGGACCCCGCGAAAGACTCGCACCCGGCGAATCCGCCAGCTTCACCGAAGAATGGTGGCTGACCCCGTATTCGTTTCCGGTAAACGGCGCTGCCGTTGACCACGCTCGTGTGAAACAGACGTCGAACTCTCTTCGCTGACTCAAGCTGCGCCCGCGAATTCCAGATGTGACGGAAAAGTTTTCGTTTAACCGCGTTGCCCAGCGGGGCACGTTCTTCTGCAAACGCACCCTACAAGCTCGACGCGCCAGCGAGTGGGTTCGCGATTCGCCGCGAAGCAGCGCCAACACGTGGAGACCGCGATGGAACGATATTTTCGTTTAACCGCGTTGCCCAGCGGGCCGCGTTTTTCGGCACACGCACCCTAAGTGTGTAAGGGAGTGGCGAATCAACTCCCTGAGGTGGTGACAGGATCACAGACAGGTCATACTCTTAATTCTGGAGATTGATGATCTGTTCAAACTGATCCGGTGAGCAGTATGGGATGCCTGAATGTCGGCGGTCGGAATTGTAGTAGCGGATGTATTGAGCGATCTCTGTGCGAGCCGCGCGGCTATCTTCGTAATCGGTCATTTCGAGTTCGTTCTTGATCGTTCCGAAGCAGCTTTCCATGAATGCATTATCGTAGCAGTTGCCGGCTCGGCTCATGCTTTGAAGTACTCCAGCGCGACGAAGGACGGCGCGATATTCGTTTCCGGCGTATTGTCCACCACGGTCTGTGTGGTGGATGAAATTGGCTTCCGGCGGCCTTTGTTTGACGGCCGAGCGCAGGGCTCGAAGCACGAGCGATTCCGTCATGTCATCGTCCAGATGCCATCCCACAATCCTTCTGGAATGCAGATCCATCAGCACTGCCAGGTAGCAGAACGTGCCGCCTTCCACAGGCAGGTATTCCACTGCCTCACGTAGAGAATGGCTTTGCGCTGCAGATGATGACCAGTGATCTTCTCACTCATCGCACGACTCCTTTCGAGCTGGAGACTCTGGACACGGCGTGTGTGC
>JBDONA010000409.1:0-2030 GCA_039831575.1 Fuerstiella sp.
GCTGCCGGTTGAGTTCTGCTGCCTGGCCTGTCCGCATGGCAGCCTGCACATCGGCCACGGCCTTGTCCTGCATCTCCTGAATGGCTGTCGCTGTCAGCGCCGGAGCAACAGGCTCGACAGATACCGCTGCGGGAACGGACACGACCGCTGGCACGGGCTCAGGACTTGCTGGCTCCAGCGACGGTTCCGGGTTTTGCCGGGCGTCAAACGCCAGCATCAGGGCCGCCATGTTGTCCTCGTCGAGCGTCGACTCATCAAGGCCGAGAGATACCAGCCATTCTTCAAACGTGGGCATTGTTGCCGTTCCTTCTACAGAGGTTGCCGCTGTCGCAGCGAGATTGACTTTTGTTGTCCAGTCGGCACCCGCCGGCAGAACGGACGTTTCATACATCTGGGAATTGCGAGCCACCAGAACAGGCCCGCGAAACTGTTGTTTGTTCACGATCACAATCTGACCGGCTTGAATTTCGTCGACATCGCCCACGCGAACGCCGATCGACGCCTGCCATTGCTGCCCCTTGTCGTGTTGTTCGACAACCTGAAACGCCAAGTCGCTGGTCGCCGTAACAAGACCGCTCATCCGCAGTTCCTGGCCATCATTTTCAATGAGATCCGTGGAACCGAGTGTGGCTTCAACGCTGGCCGTGTGATCGATCAGCAGTGGGATGGACTGCGGATACTGCAGTGATGAGAGATCCACGATCACTGGGTACTCAAAGCCGCTGACTGGCAGTGGTCCGCCATCGTAGGCATTAATATCGAACCGACGCGGTTTGTCCGAGTCCGCGGCCGCCAGAACAAATGTGCCGACCTTCAGGGTATGGCTCAGAGTGGCTTTCATATCGTCACCTCTGGTACTTCCTGAGGTGTCAGTGTTGCGCCGGGAGCGTCTTTGATGTCATCATCAACGAATTCATCAGACATGGTCGTATTCACAAACGGCACTGCAGGCTGGCGGTCGAAGATCGCGGCGAAGAGCACGGTTCTGTACGTCGTCTCGTCGACTCCGAAGTCTTTTGCTGCCCGCGTGACCTCCGTGTCGAAGTCCGTCCCGCGGTTGGCGTGTTCTTTGGACAGAGTGCTTTGACCGGTCGCCACTCTCTTTGCGGCAGCCGTCGCGGAATCCACTTCGTCCAGATTGGGAAGTGGCGACCAATACCATTGATGGTCGATGTCATGAATCGACGGCAGACCATCCAGCAGGCCTGGCACGTACACGGCTTCTTCAAGAAACCACGACCAGATCTGCTCAATGACCGACAGTTCAATGCGATCCTGCTCGGTCTTGGTTTCCGGCTCCCAGACGTTTTTAACGTCACCCTTGTTTGAACTGAAGTTGCTGTCGCGCGATGTTCCAGCCGCAAGTGCGTACGGCATGTTCGTACAGCGGCAGAAGCTGGTCAGGGTCTGACGCTGGAAGGCTTCGTATTGCGGGCCCGGGTGTTTGCTGTCGACCTGGGAAATATCCCATCCCTGCGGCAGAGTCGTCAGCATATTGAATGCGATTTCCAGCTCCGCGAAGTCCTCGGGAGACTGCACTGACGGGATAGCGGGAGACGTACTCTTCAGATAGGTTGCGAAAGAGGCTGAAGTTTCTGATGCCAAAAGTGTGGCCATTTCCTGTCGACGCATGACCGGCAGTGTGTTCAGGGCGCTGGTGGCTCGCGGGATTCCTCGCACCTGCCCCGGACGCTCTCGCCGGAAAAGATGTACGACGTCTTTGTCAGGGAACCACTTGCCACTCAACGTCGGTGTGAACACAACATCGCCGGGATGCTGATCATAAAAGTGGTATTCGATTTCGTTGTTGTTGGGGTCCGTGCGAATTCCGTCATCCGTGTATGGGTCGCCGAGCCTCTGGCCGATCCACGGAGCAGCACACTGTTCCGCCTCAAATGTTCGAATGTCCAGGCTGATCGGCCACCGGCTGGGACGCGAGGTACGCATGGCGAAGACTTCCCCGTCTTTCCAGTACGTTTCGAACATCATCCGCAGCTTGTCTGCCAGCATGACCTGGCGAGACCATTTGA
>JBDONA010000985.1:0-2030 GCA_039831575.1 Fuerstiella sp.
AACGTCAGCAGACCGTCTGCTCCGGGCATCGCCTGGCCGTGTCGTTGGATCAGTTCCGGTTTGTAGTCAAACGTGTCGATATGACTGCAGGCCCCCGAACAGAAAATCACGACGACGTTCTTCGCGAACGCGTCAAAATGCGATTCTCGTGCGGCGAAGGGATTCCCCGGATCGATCTGCGGGCGAATCGGACCGTCGTCGCCGGGCTCTTCGGCAAGCAGTCCGTCGTCCTGCAGCAAATGTGTCACCGCAATGCTGCCCAACCCCGTGGCCATGTCTCCAAAGAAGGCACGTCTGGAATGCTGAATAGACTCTGACATAGGCGCGGGCACAAAAAGATTCACTGCAAATGGACTGTCTTCGGCCGATCCCCGGTCTCTCCAAAGAACCGAGACCGTCGTTTGAAGTCTCCACAACGCACGAGTGCGTGGTCAAGTCTTAATGCCGGGGTAGCCGAAGTCGCCAGACTTTGGACAACATAGAGAAAAACGTCTAAACTCTGGCGAGTTCGTCTACGGAACAACCCCAATTCTTAGACTTGAATACGCACTAACTGTGCGAGTGTACCCGTTGCTGACTGTTCGATTCCAGCAGACACTTCAAATGCCAGCGCAAACCATTTTCGAAATCGAGTTTGGGGATCACGACGTCGACTTGCGCATCGACGATTTCCGTGCTGATCCCGGCATCCGGCATCGTGGCCATCCCCAGTACGGTGGATGATGGAAACATTCGACGCGCGGCCATCAGTGAATCTTCTGTCAGCTGGCCCCACGGATCAAGGTCGTGAAACACCAGATGAATGGGACCACGCGGCGTCTCCCTGGGAACGATCCGGTCACGTGAACTAATCAGGGGCAGGTGGAGTGAACGCAGACCATAGTCGCCGAGCGTCGAGCAAACAGTTTTTCGGAAGACTCGATCAGGACTAATCACGGCGCCGTTCATGCCCAGAAGCCCTGACAGGCTCCGTCCGTCCGTAGTCGCGTCTATCCGGTGAGCAAACACTTCATCGCGCGCCGAAGTTGCAGGAATGGCCGGTCCACCTGATTCGATTCTGTGCAATTCGGCTGCGATCACCGATTCCGCCAATCGGACGGGGACATGAAGTGCATCCGGCCATACGTCTCGATTTCGTCCATCGGATTCACACCATGTTCCAAAGCAGCACAGCAGGCGGTGGAACAACGTCCTGCCAATCAGTTGATTCACGTCCGGTCGTGAATACTCATCAGACCAGGACTGCAGGACGACAGTCATTTGCGGTGCGGCCGCAAGATTGTCCCACCCGTCCAGCGCCGACCGGACATCCTTAAAGTGAGCAACAACGCTGGTCGACGGATTCTGCCTCAGCCAGGAGACGATCGTCGAAAACTCGCGGCGAGACGCTGATCCGATCAGCACCAGATTACAGACGTCAGATTGGAAGGAACTCATGCAATTCGCAGTTCACTGATGACGAAACGGTATAAGAAGATACACATTTTGATTCACCGGACTCCTCGCCATCCTCCGATGAACGCGATAAGGTTCGTCCACACGGATGTAGGCAATACAGTCATTTCCCACGTCGTTGAGGCATTTTGCTCAATTCCCGGAGGTAAACATCGACAGAGGGCGACCGACTTTTGATCGTTAACCCGAGCGTGGCCGGGACCGTGGCACACGGGAAAAAGGTCGCGATTGTTTGACGATTGGTCGCCGGGAATGTCTCATAGGCAGGATTTGGCACACAATCCAGCGGTATGACTGCTCGTCACCTGATTCTGGTGGATCTGCGGTCGACTATCAACACCAGAGTCGTGAAGAGGGTCCATGAACGGCGTCACCTTTGAAGAGCATTCCGGTTACTGCACGTTGCGATTTACTCCCGAGCTGTCAGAAATGCCGTGGAAGGATGTTGAGGAAGCAACCAAACGCGTCACGCAGCTGGTCCATGATGCTCCTGCAAATTCGGTCCTTGTAGATCTGTCGCCGTTGCAGACCATGCCCAGCGGTGTCGTCGCTTCGCTCGTACGCACATGGAAAGG
>JBDONA010000747.1:0-2029 GCA_039831575.1 Fuerstiella sp.
ATCACATGCTGCCGGCGCTGTCGTGCTGTTCTTAGGGACGGTCCGGGAATTCACCGGTGACATACAGACGTCATCTCTGGAATACGATGTCTATCCAGACATGGCGCTGCTGGAATTGCGGCGATTGGAGACGGACGTTCGGGAAAAGTGGCCGGTGATTGCTGTTTCGATGGTTCATCGGACGGGCACTCTGCAACTGGGAGACATTGCTGTTGCCGTTGCCGTCAGTTCCGCACACCGTCAGGAAGCCTTTCAGGCCGGCCAGTGGCTGATTGACACGCTGAAGGTTCGCGTCCCAGTCTGGAAGAAGGAGATCTACGCCAGCGGCAACACTGAGTGGGTGCATCCGCCGGGACTGGCGGATGGCGTACTGCCAGCAGGCGAATCAGATTTTTCCGGAGCCGAGTCATGAGCGCCCCTCAGAATCCTGACGTCGAACGAAGGCTGATCGACCGTTTCGGGCGAGTGCACAATAATCTGCGAATCAGCGTGACAGATCGTTGCAACATCCGCTGTTTCTACTGCATGCCCGCAGACAATGTGCAGTTCATGCCTCGCGACGAACTGCTTTCGTTTGAGGAAATCGAACGCGTGGTCCGGATCGGCGCAACACTGGGGATCGATCGTGTTCGACTGACGGGCGGCGAACCGCTGGTGCGTCGCGAACTGTATCGCCTTGTCGAACGCCTCGTGCGCGTCCCCGGCATTGTGGACATTGGACTCACAACCAACGCGGTCCTGCTGGGCGAACAGGCTCAGCAACTCAAGGATGCGGGACTCAAACGGCTGAACATCAGCCTCGACGCGCTCGATCCTGAGATTTTCAAGCGAGTGACGCGTCGGGACAGCTATGACAAAGTCATCGAAGGTATTGCTGCCGCTCGTGCCGCCGGGTTTTCGCCGATCAAACTCAACGCAGTTTCCATTAAGGGCATGACGGAAGACCAGATTATCCCGTTTGCCGAACTGGCGCGGGAAACCGATACGGAAGTGCGGTTTATTGAATTCATGCCGTTGGACGCGGACAACCAGTGGGAACGCGACAAAGTCCTGTTCGCGCATGAAGTTGTTGCGATTCTGGAAGCTGAGTTCGGACCACTGCAACCCGTTCCGTCGGCGAATCCCAACGCACCGGCGAACGACTTTCAATTCGCTGACGGCAGGGGAAAAATCGGCATGATTGCTTCCGTCAGCCAGCCATTCTGCAACACATGCAACCGCTTCCGGCTGACCGCCGAAGGCAAGTTACGGAACTGCCTGTTCAGCCTTGAAGAAACCGACATCCGTGGATTGCTGCGGGACGGAGGAACAGACGCTGAAGTTGCTGATTCAATGTTGTCCTGCATCGCCGCCAAGAATGAGGGGCATCAGATCAACTCGGCACAGTTCATTCAGCCCGATCGCCCGATGTATTCTATTGGTGGCTAAGAGCCGTTTGCTTATGCTGCGGCACCGTGCTGGCTCGCGGCAGACCATTTTCTCTGGCTGGCACGCGTCTGTCGCGGACACCAGTCAGCGTAAAACGCTGCACGGGCCGTTCCGAAGACACCAAGGATCATCGCCGGCAAAGAGATCTGCCATCGGTTGCCATTTTTTTGGGGAGGCCATCCGGGCCCGATTCGATGCCGCCGTGGCTCCCAACAACCCTGGGTTTTTGGCCGCGACACATGTAAGCTGCCCCGCTGCCTTTACGACCGGACCTACGTAGTTGTTCCGTCCGTCTTCCACGGACGTAGAACATCACCCCCATGTCTGAACGTGCGACTGTGCCGTTCGTAGCGATTCCTACCACTGACGTATCGCTTCCCCCACCCATACAAACCTGACTTCAGCGATTTCCCGGCATGCACATTGCCAGACCGCAACCTATTGTTTCGTAGTCTGGCGGGGAATTTCGTCGGCCGTTTCAATGAAAAGACTCTGCCACCAAGGACAGGAATTCACAGTGGACGCATCACAGAATCCAGAAACAACCGACAGCAAGTTCGATCTACCTCAAACCGACACTCCTCTTGCCGGGCTGCGATTG
>JBDONA010000232.1:0-8600 GCA_039831575.1 Fuerstiella sp.
GAAATGCCAAACTTTAGTATTGCCAAAACGGCCACCGAAGGAGACACGCTGGAATTGGGTGATCTGAAGCTGGATGTCTGGGATACGCCGGGACACGCAACGGGCCAGCTGTCGTTTCGACTTGGCAATCTGCTGATGTCCGGTGACAATATTTTTAGAGATGGCTGCGTGGGCGGCATTGATGCTCACCACGGTTCCGACATTCCCGCCTTTATCGAATCGCTGACGCGAATTCAAAACAGTGGTGTCGAGTGGTTGCTGCCGAGCCACGGCCCCGCCTTCAAAAATGATCACGCGTTGCTGCAGGCGACGATCGACCGACTGGAAAAGTATCAACACATGGCCGACTTCGGAACATGTGCCGTGGATTGGCCACTGCTGGACGAATGGGAAGATGAACTGGCAAAGGGCACGAACCCTGCCGGATAGACTGGTCGACCGGTAACGTCCTTTCCGCTGAACGCAGGAATTCATACTGCGCCGTGCAGAACAGCGTGCAGGCTGGGTCGAGAACCACAAATCTCGTTAGCCGCGAAATGGCGACAGCACTTAGCCCACGGCGTGCGGCGTGAGTCACGGAAAGACCACGTGAATTGAGCCGCGAAGATGCGGCAGCAAATCTCGAATTGCTGCCGCCGCTTCGCGGCTTTGTACTTGTGGATAACGACACGGTCTCGCCCCAGCCGCCAAACGACGAACTGATCGCCCAGTCCAAAACAATTGAGTGGGGCTGGGGGCGACGGTGTCCAAAATTGAAATCCAGCAAAGAACATGGTGAAATCACTTGTGCCTGCTGATAGCCTGCAGGACAGTTATCAATGATGGCATTGTCCAGGGAAGGAAGATGGCATTCGACGTTCCTACCGACCATTCAACTTCTGTGCGATCCGGAGAGAATCATGATTCAAAAACTGGCCCTGACTATGGTTGTTGCCGTCGCGACCTGCGGTGATGCTTCAGCAGGTCTCTACCATCACCACCATTACAGCTACGGCTGTGTTGCGCCAGTGTATGGCTACGGTTATGCAGCGCCTGTGTACGGCTACGGCTATGTCGCACCGGTGTATGGTGTCGCTTATGCTCCGGCTGCACCGGTCGCCTACTATCCAGCGCCGGTCTATCGTGTCCCGGTTGTGCAGCCTGCCGTTATCGCGCCGGTGTACGGCTACGCTCCGCCGGTCACCACAATTCGCTACCGAGCGAATCCACACCGATCTGTTTACCGCGTACGCTACTGGTAATCTGCGGCCGGTTGGTTTGGCCGGCAGACTCAGGCGATCAGCTCTTCAATCACGGATGCCTCGCGAGTGATGTTGGTCAGCCGTTTGTCAGCACCCTGATGGCGGTACGTAAGTTTTCTGTCGTCCAGGCCAAACAGCTTCAGCAACGTTGCCTGAAAATCGTTAACATGGACGGGATCGACAACCGGGTTCCAGCCCACATCGTCGGTTTCGCCGTGCGTGTAGCCTCCGCGTGATCCGCCACCCGCCGTGAAGATGCTGAAGGCATTCGGGTGGTGGTCTCGACCGGTGACGTTTTTACTTTTGTTTCGATTTTCGCCCAGCGGCGTACGACCGAATTCACTGCCCCACACAACCAGCGTTTCGTCCAGCAGACCTCGCTGTTTTAGATCCTTGATCAGCGCTGCAATGGGCTGGTCCACGCAGGCAGCGTTGTAGCTCAGGTCGTTGTTCAGATTCGAATGATGGTCCCACGACGCGAACACGATGTTCACGAAACGGACACCGCGTTCCACCATCCGCCTGGCCAGCAGACAGTTCCGTCCAAAGGACGGGAAGTGATCACCCGTGCCGACCCGGCCTGATCGTTTCTTCGGTTCCGGGCGATTGACTCCGTAGGCCTCAAGAGTGGAACTGGTTTCCCCGCTAAGATCGGTCAGTTCCGGTGCGGCTGACTGCATGCGGAACGACAGTTCATAATTCGCAATTCGGCTGGTGATTTCCGGATCCTGCATACGCTGAAAGTTCTGCTGATTCAGCTCACGAATAGCGTCCAGTCCGGCGCGCTCCAGCGATGCCGGCAGCCCGGGGGGCAATTCCAGATTCAGAATCGGTGGCCCCTGATTCCGTAACAGAACGCCGGCATGCACGGACGGCAGGTAGCCGCTGTTCCACAATGTTGCTCCACCACTGGAACCACGACCGGACGTCAGCACGACATAGCTGGGCAGGTTTTGATTCTCCGTGCCCAGTCCGTAGCTGATCCACGCCCCCATCGATGGCAGACCGAACTGAGCCTGCCCGCACTGCATCATCAACTGACCCGGATGGTGATTGAACTGATCCGTATGCATGCTGTTGATCATGCAGATGTCGTCAGCACACGTGGCGATGTTGGGTAGAAGTTCTGAAAACCACATGCCGCTTTCGCCGTTCTGACGAAAGCGACGACGAACCGCCATCAGACGGGCGGACTCTTTTTCGATAAACGCAAAACGCACACCTTCCAGCAGCGATTCCGGCAGCGCCTGACCGTCGAGCTTTGTCAGTTCGGGCCGGTGATTGAACAGATCCAGTTGCGACGGTGCACCGGCGTTAAAGATAAAGATGCAGTTCTTCGCCCGGGGAGGAAAATGAGTCGACTTCGTGGCCAACGGCCCGCCTGCCGTCCCTGCGTCTGCCGCCATGCCATCAGCCGCCAGCATCGACGTGAGCGCCGCGCCACCAAGACCACTGGCGGCACTGGTCAAAAAATCGCGCCGCAGCAGCGACGGCCATGGACTGGAGATCGGCGGGTATTGGGAATGCTTCATCGCGGTCTCCGAAAATCAGCCAACAGAGTGTACTCAACGCGTCTGGACAGGACGCGATGCTGCCTTACGTAAGATTATGACGTCCTCTAAGCAAAAAATCGCTTCAGATGTTCCTCTTCCGGAGGTTTCGTAATGAGCGACACCACCACCATTGCGATCGTCGAGCACAAGAACATGGTCGCCACCGGCATTGTTTCGTAATCAGTCCCGGGGATCATGACGGTGTAGTCACGGATTTTCGCGAAGTCGGACTGCCAGAACAGATAGCTCCATGACCCAAACGCTGCGATCACGGCCGCGTATGCACCCGCCTTTGTCAGCTTCTTCCAGTACAGACACGCAAAGACCAGAGGAAACAGCGATGTGAAACCGCTGAAGCACCAGACGCCCAGAGTAAACACGGCACGCGGTTCAAACAGACTCAATCCGTAAGTGATCGCCACGATCAGGATGATGAAGGCCCGAGCGATCAGGATCGATCGCTTGTCATCGATTTTCTCTGCCCCGACGTAATGTTTCACAATGTCTTCTGTGAACATTGTTCCGATGCACAGAAACTGACTGTCCAATGACGACATGATCGCGGCCAGAATCCCGGCCGTCAGAAACCCACCCAGCATGGGACCAGCCAGTTGCTTCACCAGCAACGGCAGCACAATGTTGGGATTCTTATCCAATGCCACCTGCAGCGGTTCCGGCAGCTGACCGTAGAAAAGATCCGACGAAGCCCAGACACCAACGAGCACACAGGGTAGCCAGACAATCATGATAAAGATCGGATGAGCGATGATCGGCAACTTAAACGCGTTTGCATTCTTCGCCGTCAGCCAGTGCTGAAACACATGGGGAAACATGCCGACAGACAGCGGCACCAACATGTACGTGAAGTACTTCAGCTTTGATATCCCATGGTGGTCACCCACAGCGCCGCGGATTAGTTTTTCCCGGGGTATCTCACTGCTGGCAGCCCGCAGACTTTCTATCAACGTGTCCTTTCCGCCCAGCTTCATCGCGATCATATAAAACGTGATGACGCCCAGAATCATGAATACGATTGTCTGAAACGTGTTGGCCCATGCTGTTCCACGCATGCCTCCAAAGAAGACATAAATCAGCACAACGGCACAAATCACCAGCGACGCGATCTGTTTGGGCACTCCCCCTTTTGTCACATCCGCATCGAAACCAAAGGACGTTTCAAACGTTCCCTGCGTCACTCCGTTAATCACTGACCCGGAAGCCATCACACCGATCAGCAGATAAGGAATCACCAGGCCGACAAGAATCGGAAACAGCAGCAGTCCGATGCGGTCGCTTTGCAGTCGATCCCTGAAGAATTGAATCTGGGTCGTGTAGCCGTACTTGTGTCCCAGTGACCAGAGTTTAATTCCCAGGACGAAAAAACAAAGCGAATGAATGATGCCACTGGATGAAGCCAACAGCGCGTAGACGCCCACGCCCTCTTTGAACGATTCGCCTGTGGAACCGACCAGAGCGAACGCTGTCATGGTCGTGCCGAAAATCGACATCAGCAACAGGAATGGCCCGATCGAATGGCTGGCCAGCATGTAGTCTTTGCTGGTGCCACGAAACAATTTGCTGGAGAACAGGCCCAGCCCCAGCAGAAGTGCAAGGTAGCAAGAAATGATAATCAACTGTGTCATGCTTCGCCGCCTTCCGCGTTGGAAGGTTCAGCAACGTCAGCAGGCCACGCAAATTTCGTCGCCAGAAACCAGGTAAACGCGGCAGCAATCGACAGTCCACCATGAAACAGCAGAGTGATTGGCATAAAACCACCAACCAGTGTGGCGTCATCCCACAGCCAGTTGTCCTGGTGCAGAATGACAAGCAGCAGGACCAGCCCCCAGACCGCGTATCTCATAGTTAATCTCGCGTTATTTGATTCGGGACCCTGACAGATCCGATTTCAGGGCGACGTGTCTGACTCCGGCAAAACAAAATTGTATCTGATAAGCGACCAACAGCAGCGGACCACCAGCCTCCGAACGGTAGCTCGACTAAACCGTCGAAACCGGAGCGGATCGCGACTGCCTGTAGTTCATGGTCGCTGCGATCGCCAGCAGAACGAGTCCTGTGATGTTTGTCGCCACTCCCAGATTATTTCCGGAGATCGTCACATCCGGTGTCAGCAACATCGCAGCCGACGCCACGGCCACCGTCCGAGTAAGCACGCGGGCATCGGTGAACATGTAGCCCGCAATACCGACTGCCAGCGCCACGATTCCGGCGACAGCCAGCGACACCTGAATCAATACGGGCAAAATGTCTGCGGGCCCGCCGTCCGGACTCAGCAGCAGCAATTCCGGACGATACACAAACATGAACGGAAGTGTGAACCCGACCAGTGAAAACCGAAAGGCGGCAAAAGACGTTTTCATGATTGGTGCTTCGGCGATGGACGCGCTGGCGTACGCGGCCAGCGCCACTGGCGGAGTGACCATGCTCATCATGCCAAAGTAAAAGATAAACAGGTGGGCCGCCAGTGGAATGACGCCCAGTTCACTCAACAGTGAACCCATCAAAGTCGCCATCAGCAGATAACAAACCACCGACGGCACGCCCATACCCAGCACGATGGAACAAACCATGATGCCCAGCAGCGCCAGAAACAGGTTTGTTTCGACAACCCCCTTGATCACCGCGCTAAAGTCCGTGGCGATACCTGTCTGCTGCACGATGCCGATGATGATTCCGACGCACGCACTGGCCGCGACCAGTGAGACTCCGTTCCGTGCCGACTTCTTTAATGCGTCAACAACCGACGGACGCCACGCGGGATGAGCAATGCCGAATGCCAGTAGCGCGAACATACCCACGATCCCGGACGACAGCCAGCTTTCAAACACCAGGCGGCCGGAGGCGTCGTCCGCCAGATCGACGAACATGAATCTGTACAGCAGCGTACCGATGGCAAAAAATGCCAGGGCCAGCGTCCGCGGACCAACACCAATGGGCAGTTCTTTACGCAGCGCCGACAGCACAAGGATCACCATCAACGCTCCGGTGACCGCTTTGAACGGTGAAAATCGCAGCCCCAGCAGCAGAACCAGTGTTCCCAGTGCCCCAAAGAAAACCATGGCTTCGAATTTCGAAATCCGTTTCGGTTCCTTCGCTTCGCCGCTGGCTATACCGCTGGCCGCGGCGCCGACTTTACATGAATAGAAATGCACGATCAGAAAGATCGACAGGTAGTACAGAATCGCGGGGACCATCGCCGCTTTGGCGATTTCCAGAAACGTGACCTGAGGCTGCACCAGCTCCAGCATCATGTACGCCCCGGCACCCATCACCGGCGGCACCAGAGCCCCGCCGGACGCCGCCGCTGCCGTAATCCCCGCCGCCACGTGCGGACGGAATCCGGCACTGCGCATCATGGGAATCGTGAAGGCGCCGGTCGTGACCGCGTTCGCCACAGCACTGCCGGATAACGAACCCATCAGGCCACTACCCAGCACCGAGACCTTGGCCGGACCGCCCGGGCTGTTTCCGAATACTTTTTCCGCAAAGTCGATAATGAACTGAGTGGCACCGGACATTTCCAGAAACGCTCCGAACACCACGAACAGAAACACGTATTTGAACATCACACCGGCCGCCGGCCCGAACACGCCCAGCGTCTGCAGGAACGTCGTGCTGACGATATCACGCACGTTCTGTCCGGCGTGAGGCAGCATCCAGCCGGGCATCTCGGCCCAGTCGTTCACGTAACTGGCGTGGCAGTACCACGAGTGGCCGACAAACGCCAGTGCCAGCAGCGGGACGATCAACCCGATCGACCGCCGAGTGGCTTCAAAGACCAGGACCAGACCGATCAGGCCGATCACAAAGTCTGTCTGCGTTTCGATGCCGGCGCGATTGGCCAGTGAAATCCCTTCGGCCCATGAGCTCTTAAACAGCGGCTCCGTCTGCACCACGACGTAAGCACAGCAGGCCCCGGCGGCAAGACCCAGCACGCAATCGACCGAGTTAAAGAACGTGTTGTTCTTCAGCTTCGGATGAATCGGCGTGGTCAGGTAACACAGCACCAGGCCGATGCCCACAAACACCGCCAGCGCAGACTGCGGCTGCAGCCAGTTGTAATTCACTTCCGCCAGGGTAAACAGACAGAGTGCAACCGACAGCACGGTTGCAGAGACACCCCGAATACGATCAAACACGCGCGGCTACTCCTGTGTCGCCGGTTCAGCGGCTGCCGATTCGGTGGTGGTTTCCGCGTCTGCCGATGCGGCGGGTTCGTCGGCACTGTCTGTTTCCGGCCAGATTCCGATTTCTTTGTAGAACTTTATCGCCCCCGGATGAAAGTCCGTGCCCGTGTAGCGAGCGACGTTCTTTTCATTGATGGCTCGCCCGGCCGGATGCTGCGTGGCAATGGCTTCGCGGTTTTCCCAGATCAACTTCGTGATTTCGTAGATCAGTTCTTCATCCTGATCGGCCGAAGTAATCAGCTGCATCGAACCGACATTCAAACCATCGTAGTCGCCCTTCAGATCCGGGTACTTGTCCTTGGTAATCGTGAACGGCTGGAAGAACGGAAAGTCGTCGACCAGTTTCGTCCGTTCGGATGCCCCGAAAGGAATGAAATGAATGTCATGAGTGCTGCAGGCCTGACTGATCGAACCGGTGGGAACAGCTCCTCCCAGAAACGCCGCATCCGCCGACCCGTCACCCAGCATGTCGACGGCACCGCTTTGAGTTTGATTCAGCGGAGAAAAATCGTCGTAGGTCACTCCGTGAGCCGCCAGCAATGGCTGCACGAACATCTCGAATCCCGCACCGGCCGGACCCACCACCACTTTTTTCCCCTTCAGGTCCGCGATCGATTTAATGCCCGAATCCGCCGTCGTGATAAACATGGCCACGTTTGGTGCAAGAGTCGCGATGGCCCGCATGTCGTACTTCTGTTCCCAGCCGGATTCTCCGCGAACTGCGAAATAAGTGATGGCCGAATTCGACAGCGCCAACTGCAGGTCGTTTTTCGCCAGCCGACGGATGTTCTCCTGAGACCCCTTTGTCCCCTTGGCCTGCATTTTCCAGTTCGCGTCGCCCTTATTCGCGTTCAGGACTTCTGAGACCGCCTGACCAACAACAGCAAACGCCCCTCCTACAGGTGCGGTACCCATGCTGAGAAACTGTCGACGACCGCCACCACCGCCGGACGACGTTCCGCCGCCGTCTCCACTGTCATTCGAACAGCCTGCATACACAAGCAGAGCAGCTGCCAGAAATGGTAACAAAGCAGCCTTCGCCAGCTTTGATGACAGAAATCGCATCGATGAAGTCCTTTAGAAGAAAACCGCTCCGAGTCAATCAGACGTCCGGAAGCGGCGAATGGGGTGGGAAGTGAGTTTTAGTCGTGCGCGCATTAATAGATCGACCGCCAGCCAACAATCGGTAACAACCGGGCATTAGGTCTTACAATCCGTCAAAGACGGGTGCAGCACAGCAGAAACAACTTGTGATCGTATCAACCACCACGACCACTCGCCAGCAACGGTTTAATTCCATCGGGTGGTCCCGGTTGCTCGCAACCAGCGGTTGCGCCGCAATAAGAAGCCCGCCCGAAGCATGAAATGCCAAACGGCCGTCTCATCTGCAGACTCCCGGGTCCGCTGCTTCTCAGGCCGGAAACCCGTCCGTCGAGGCCACAAGTCAGCGTAAAACGCTGTAAACCATACAACTTGCCACGTCCCGGCAGGAAACGAAAACGGTCCGGATCTCCGATCAGCTTCCGACCTCGCTCTGCCGTGAGTCCCTCATACGGCAACCCCAGGGCATCACCAACGGCGGTGCCCAACAGGGAAGATTT
>JBDONA010000532.1:0-34696 GCA_039831575.1 Fuerstiella sp.
AAACGACGACACCAGTTCGAACAACGCATTGCGCGACTGCCAGTATGAAATCAACAGATGCCGCGTCTGTTCGTCTTCTGTCGGTGTAAAGAAGCCACGATCTTCCGCCTCAATCTGATCCGTCAGTTGGGCGGCCCGATCTTTCAGGCGGGAAAAGTGCTGCGCCACATTAATAACTGTGGCAGCACCTTGCTGGAGTTCGGCAGTGGCGTGCATGGGCGAACCTCTTGAAAGGAGTCTCTGACGCTGACTTGCTGGCAAGAAATTGTTCAGCTACAGCATAGCCATCAGGTGCCACATCTTGTACTGTCGAAGCAGATGTCGGGGTCGCGCCATTGAAGACAGGGCCATGATTTAACCGCAGAACAACGGACCGCGAACCAGTTTCCAACAATGAGACGCGGCCCGTTGGGCACGCCGCTGGAAAATATCGAATCAGGAAACTGCAGGATTCAACATGTCAGAGTCCGATAAACCGTCCGGTACAATCAGTCGCACGGGGCGAATTCTTATTCTTCTGGGGGCATTTCTGGGCTGGATGTTTGCTGGCTGGGAAATGTCGCTGCTGCCACTATCGGCGCGATCAGTGACGATCGGCATGTTGCAGGATGACGCCGCGCACGCCGATTGGGTCACCCGGGCTCGCGTGGTTCTCGAAACAAAAGACGCTGCACCGACGGCCGCGGATTCCGCTGCAGCCGACCAGTTGAACAAAGTCGTCGGTGAATGGTTTGCTCGCTACATCGCAGCCTTCCTGTTTGGAGCGGCGCTGGGTGGCTGGGTGTTCGGGTGGCTGGGAGACCATTCCGGACGTGTGAAAGCGATGGCTCTCAGTATCGTCTGGTACTCCGGATTCACGGGCCTCAGCTATTTTGCTCAGACTCCGCTGCAGATGTGCGTCATGCGATTCGTCGCCTGCATGGGAATTGGCGGCATGTGGCCTGCGGGAGTCGCCCTGGTCTCGGAAGCATGGCCGAATGTCTCCCGACCGACGCTGGCAGGACTGATCGGAACTTCCGCCAACGTCGGCATCGCCCTGTTAAGCATTGTGGTCAAACAGATCGGCCAGATGTCGCCGCAATATGAACTCACACCGGATTCCTGGCGGTGGATGATGCTGCTGGGCGCGGTGCCCTTCGTGCTGGGTGTCTGGGTTTACTTTGTGGTGCCGGAATCGCCTCGCTGGCTGGCCGAACGCAAGTCGGCTCTCGAAAAGTCAGCGGCGGGAAAGTTTGCGCCGCTGGCCGAAGTGCTGCGTCCTCCGTTACTGCGGTATACGTTGGCCGGAATTGCGCTGGGAACGATTCCATTGCTGGGGGCATGGGGATCGCAGAAATGGATCCTGCCGTGGGCCGGGCAGGTGGGTGCTCAGATCGGACAGGAATCACTGAAGGCGGACACTCAGACCATTTGGGCGATCGGTGCCGCCATCGGAAGTCTGTGCGGTGGCTGGCTGGCGACGATCTTTGGTCGTCGAACCACTTATTTCGTGGTCAGCCTGCTGTCGTTGATTCTGGCTCAGGCAATTTTTTCCGGACTGGAACCGTCATCCGACTGGAAGTTCATGGGGCCCGTCTTTCTGTTGGGCATGATTGCGACGGTGTATTTCGGCTGGCTGCCGTTGTTTCTGCCCGAGATGTTTCCGACTCGAGTCCGCTCAACCGGGAGTGGTGTTTCGTTCAATTCCGGCCGAGTGATCTCGGCGATTGTCGTGCTTACGATTTCCGGTTTTGTGTCGACGCTGGACAACAACTACGCTCGGATTGGCTCGATCACCAGCTGGGTTTACCTGGCGGGCATGCTGATCATTCTGATCGTGCCAAAGTCGCCCGAATCTCTGGACGAAGTTGATGCCGAGGCAACCGATGGCAAGCGATGAAGGCGACGCCGTCCGAACGGTCGGGATCATCGGGATGGGGTTGCTTGGCTCGGCAATCGCGGACCGCCTGTTGGCGGCTGGTTTTTCAGTTTGGGGCTGCGACACTTCAGCAGAGGCGCAGCACGCCTTCGCGGCGAAGGGCGGCCATTCGATTCTGAGTATTGGCGACATTCCAATCGCTGCGAATCCGATCGTGCTGTGTCTGCCAAATTCGGACGTGGTGGAACAGGTGCTGGTCAACATGACACCCCGCCTGAAACCGGGCACCACTCTGATCGACACCACCACGGGCGAACCAGACAGGACGATCGAGATGGCAGAACGTCTCGCGGTCGCCGACGTCGATTTTCTGGATGCGTCAGTGCTGGGTTCCAGCGACGTCACTCGGGCCGGAAATGCCGTGCTGATGGTTGGATCTGCACCGAAACCGTTTCAGTGTGTTCGACACGTGTTGGACGCAATTTCCGCAAACATCATTCACGTCGGACCAGTGGGCAGCGGTCAACAGATGAAACTGGTGGCGAATCTTGTGCTGGGCCTCAATCGGGCAGCTCTTGCCGAAGGTCTCAGCTTTGCGAAGTCGTTGGGACTGGACCTGAACCTTGTGCTGGACGTCTTGAAATCGGGTGCCGCCTATTCAAAGGTGATGGATGCCAAAGGCCGGAAGATGATTGACGAAGACTTTGAGCCGCAGGCCAGACTAAGTCAACATCTCAAAGATGTGCGGCTGATGCTGAAGCTGGCGAATGCTTCCGATACGAATCTGCCGTTGTCGTTCCTACACCAACAACTGCTGGAATCGGCTGAATCGGCCGGCAACGGCGACCTCGACAACAGCGCAATCATTCGAGCATGGATGCGGGACAGCCCGCCAGCCGATGCGGGCTGACGCCCGGAAGATGATGGGTCGCTTCCGTTGGTCGCTGGATGTGACTTCACTGGGACGCGTGCCAAACTAATATGAGACGCCTGGTCAACCGGCACCGTCGGGTTATCCATCCGCTGGTCTGGCATCAGGGGTCATACCGTCGCGGACAATGCGCCAGAATGGCCACCACCAGAGCGCATCGTTGACGGGCAGCAACCACAGCACGTGGATCGACACCTGACCGGAAAACACGGCCCAGCACATACCCGCTGCGCCGAACACCTTGGCCAGCAATCCGATCAGTACTATGCCCCAGTGTTGTCGCGGGTCGCAGGAAGCCAGGCCGTAGCCGACTCCCAGTAGAGTGATGAACAGTCCCGTGCCCTGCCACAGGTGAACCTCATGAGGTGTTTCCGCAAAACCGTAGACACTGGCGGATGGTGCTGGCAGAGCCATGATGAAGACTCCCCACAACACACAATGAAGACACGCCGCTTTCAGAGTCAGCCGTTGCCAGCGTGGCGCCGGAGACATCGTTTTCATGAGCCATGAAGTTCGTGTTGCAGACAGTCCGCTAGTCCCGGCTGTTCGAATTCGAACCCGTGGGCCTGCAATTGTTCCGGCAGCACGCGGGTGCTGGCCAGCAGCAGTGTCGTCGCCATTTCGCCGAGCATGACTTTCGCGATGAATCCTGGCAGCGGAATAATGGTTGGCCGACGCAGCACGTTACCAAGAGTTTTCGTGAATTCTCTGTTGGTCGATGATTCAGGACTGACCGCATTCACAGGCCCGCTGACCGCCTCGTTTGTGACGCAGAACGCAAGAATGCGGCTCAGGTCGTTAAGTCCAATCCAGCTCCAGTACTGAGTGCCGGGGCCCACGATGCCACCAAGTCCCAGCTTGAACGGCGTCAACATCTTGGCCAGTGCGCCACCCTTCGGGCTGAGAACCACGCCGATCCTGACGTTAACAACTCGCACGCCAAGCTCTGTCGCGGCGTTGGCTTCTGCTTCCCATTGTTCACACACATCGGCCAGGAAGTCGGTGCCCGCCGCCGATGTTTCATCCATTTCCATCGCCCCGCGATCTCCGTAGAAACCAATTGCGGAAGCACACACCAGAACCTGAGGACGCCTTTCCACGACCGCAATGGATTCCACCAGACTTCGTGTTCCTTCGACACGACTGCTGCGAATTCGTCGTTTCATCGCGTCGTTCCAGCGACCTGCGGCGATGTTTTCTCCGGCCAGATGCACGATGGCGTCAACGGATTCCAGTCGAGCCGGGTTTGTCAGGCCCGATTTCGGATCCCAACGGATCGATTCATCATATGAGCCACGATCGTCACGTCTGATCGCGAGCACATCGTGGCCCTGCTGCGTCAGAAGCGGGCACAGAGCCGAGCCGACCAGACCCGTGGCTCCGCTGACGGCGATTCTCAGAGGATTGCTGCGTGTTGACATGTTCATTTCCTTTTAACCGCAGCACTTTCGTCTCATTAACATCCGCCGATGTCAGCTGCGCTTCAAATCGTCATCCTCAACCTTCTTAATGACCAGCGAGACGTTGTGTCCGCCGAATCCAAAGCTGTTATTGATTGCGTAACGAACATCCTTTTCGATCGACGTGTTCGGAATATAGTTCAGGTCGCAGTCCGGATCCGGTGTCTCGTAGTTGATGGTCGGAGGCAGCAGTCCTTGGGTCAGAGCCATCGAACAGGCGGACATTTCCACGGCACAGGCCGCGCCAATCATGTGACCGAGCATGCTTTTGATGGAACTGATCTGTAGCTTCTGTGCGTCGTCGCCGAAAATCTGTTTCAAGGCAACAGTTTCCATGCTGTCGTTGAACTTTGTGCTGGTGCCGTGAGCACTCACGTAAGCCTGGTCCGCTATATCCGCCGGGTTCAGCCCGGCCCCGTCCAGCGCTTTTTTAATTGCCACGACGGCTTTGCGACCCTCGGGATCCGGCTGCACAAGGTGATAGGAATCGCTGGTTGACGCGCCGCTGATAACTTCGGCCCAGGCAGTTCCGCCGCGGTTGCGAAGATGACTCTCTGTTTCGAAAATCAGAATCGAAGATCCTTCGGCCATGATGAAACCGGACCGGTCGCTGTCGAAGGGACGCATGGAGACTTTGGGTTCGTCGTTGCGATTGCGGCACATGGCTTTCATGTTCGAAAACGATGCGATGCCCAGCCGAGTCAACGACGCTTCTGTCCCGCCGGTGACGACGAAGTCGGCGTCGCCACGGCGAAGATAATGCATCGCATCGATCATCGCGTGACCTGACGACGAACAGGCACTGCTGGTCGTGTAGGCCGTCCCCTGAATTCCGAAGGCCAGACTGACGTTGCCCGGAGGCGCGTTGGGCATCAGCATCGGAATTGTGAACGGGCTGACTCGCGACGGTCCCTTCGTCAGCAGTCGTTCCATCTGGAATTCGTAGGTTTCAAGTCCCGCCAGCCCGGCGCCCAGGATGACTGCCGCGTGATCGCCAATATCGGACGTCGGCAGACCGGCATCTTCCAGCGCTTCGTGAGCTGCCAGGACGGCAAACTGACTGGCTCGGTCCATTTTCTTCATGGCCACCAGGTCGTTGACGTTAATCCGCGACCGATCCAGTTCCAGGACTTCGCCACCAATATTGACAGGCAGGTCAGTCGTGTCGTGGATTTTCAGTGTGTCCAGACCGCAAACACCGGAGGTCAGATTATTCCAGAAGGTCTCCCGGTCATTCCCCAAGCAGGTAGCAAAACCGAGTCCCGAGATAAAAATTCGTTCCATTTCACCCTTCCGAATGCGGCACAGCCACAACCAAATTCGAGCCATCGTTGACGGTCTGTTCGAGCCGTCTTCGACGGTCTGTTCGAGCAATCGCTCGGAAACTAAGACAGCGAACTGTTCCCTGGCTCTGGCCAGGGAACCCCCGTTCTCGAAGCACTGTATCGCCGCACACCATCATCCGTAGGGGAGGAAAGGCGTCGCGGACACGCCGTCCCAAACAGGAATTCGGGACCGAAGCGTCAAAATCCGGGAGATCGTCACCGCGTCAACGGTGTACTACAGCAAACCGAGACAAGGCTGCAACGTCACCACGCCGCAAAACCTCTGTTCGGCCATAATTCGCATGGTTTACCGTCCCGTCACCGCCTGAAAAGCCTCGGACTTTTCAAAACAACGAGACTCTGCGATTTCGGGACTCTACAAATTCAACGTTGATACACGATGAATCGGCAATTCGTTAGGATAGGTGGTGGGTCGCCTCGCGTCCGTCCGTCTTAGTCGTGACGCATCGCTGAGTCTTATTCGTGTCGACCACCGGAACAAAGTCCACGAACCCTATCGAAAATGTCCGAGCCGACGATTCCCGAGTTTCTGAGCAGCCTGGAACAAAGCCAGTTGCTGACGGATGCGCAGTTTCAGCGGCTGAAAAAGCAACTGGTGGGCAACCCGTTGACCGCCGAAGGTCTGGCCAACGTGCTTGTGGGACAGGAGCATCTCACGCAGTGGCAGGCGAAACAACTGTTGAAAGGGCAGTCCGGGATCGCTCTGAAACACTATCGATTGCTCAATCCGATCGGCCGAGGCGGCATGGGCCATGTCTTTCGCGGTCGCAACACTCAGACCAACGACGTGATTGCCGTAAAGGTCATGGCCAGAAAACTGACCCGAAACAAGACGCTCGTGTCTCGGTTTCGCCGAGAAATCCGCGCCTCTTCGCTACTCGACAGTCCCCACATCGTGCGCACTCTGGATGCGGGCCAGGTCGGAAAAATCGACTTCATGATAATGGAGTACGTCAACGGCGACCAGGTCGACCGAATTGCGACGCGACTGGGTCGTGTTCCCGTGGGAATGGCGTGCGACATCATTCGCCAGGTGGCTACCGGGCTGCAGCACGCTCACGAACGCAAAATGGTTCATCGTGACATCAAGCCCGGCAACATGGTGGTTCACTGGGAAGATTCCGGTGCCGGCATTGTGAAACTGATGGACATGGGTCTGGTGCTGCTGATGGCTGACGATGCCGACGAACAAACGGTGACTCGCGCCGGCCAGGTGATGGGCACGCCGGACTACATGTCGCCGGAACAGGGCTGGGACACAAGCCAGGTCGACATACGCAGCGACATTTACAGCCTGGGCTGCACGTTCTTTCGACTGCTCACGGGGCAGATTCCGTTCCACGGCACAAATCCGCTGCAGGTTCTCAGTCAGCGTTTGCAGCGTGATGCGCCGTCCGTGTTGACGATCTGCGACGATATACCGCCGGCCGTCGCAGAGGTCGTTTCAAAAATGACGGCGCGCAAGACGGACGAGCGGTATCAGACGCCCGCCGAGGTCGTGACGGCAATCGAACCGTTGTGTGAACCGTTGAATCGGCAGGCTCTGCGCGCGGCAGCACAGGCGGCCACTAACGATGCCGATGTGGACTTCAGTGAACCGGCCGGTGATGAGCACGAGATCGATGAATCGGATCACATGTACAAGCAGTTTCTGCAGGCGGTCGACGATGGCAGCGTCGTGGATCTGATGCTGGCGACCGATGTCGGCGACAGCGTGGAAACAGAAATCTCGCCCCTGCCGGACATCAGGATTTCCACGCCACCAGCGACAGCCCATCACGGACGACCACAACGCGGGCAGAAGGCTGGGTACTGGGTGATCGGAATCGGAACCGTTGTCCTGGCAATTGTCGTGGCGCTGGTCCTGACTCAGGACGGCGGAAACACCGACGTGCCGCCCGAACCGGCGTCGACGGATCTGAAGCCGAACGCGGCGCAGATTGTCAAAGCCAGTTTCCTGGACTCAACCGTGGACGCGGCCAAAACGGGCGAGCTCTGGACCTACCATCCGAAGACCGACGTTGCGGGGGTCGAGGGAGAGGTTCGCATTGAAATCGGTGGTTCCGCACCGAGTGGCGTCACGATGAATGCAGACACCGGGGTCCTGGCATGGCAGGTTCCGGCAGGCCAGACGGTTGGTCCGTATACGATTCGGCTGACTCTCGTGCATGCGGTCGACGGTCAGGACACGGTGATCGCGGAAACCGAAATCAACATGACGGTGGGCATCGGTCTCGCGGCGATTAAACTACCGAAATTGAAAACAGCGGAACTCGCTCCTGAACAACAGCATCGCCTGTCCTTTGCCGTCGCACGGGAAATCGCGTCGGCCTTCGAACTGCAGTATCGACTGGAAGGAACCAATCCCGAAGGAATGAAAATTGGGCAAGCGTCCGGCGAGTTCCAATGGAAGCCGGCCCTGTCTGACGTGGGTCGCCACAATGTGAAGATTGCTGTCTTCGAAAAGGGCGACGCAGAACCACGCGATGTCACGACGCTGGCGGTAATTGTCGTGCCCACTGACATTCGCCACGTACTGCCCGAGATCCCGCGCCAGACGGCAACCGCCGGACAGGTCTTTCAGCTTCAGCTGCCGGGAATCGCAACATTGAACGACCCTCGCGGCCAGGGCGTTCGGGTCATCGAATCCGGCCCGGGAACACCATCGGGATTTTCGATTTCTCGTGCTGACGGCATGATTCGCTGGAACGTTCCGGACGACGCTTCAGGGCTGGTGAAGGTTGCGCTTTCAGCAAAGTTGGAATCGTTGCCGTCCGGACGTTCGCGAAATCTGACAGGCATCGTGCTGCTGGAAATAGATATCACGTCACCCACGTCGCAACCGGGCAACAAGCTGCCGCCCGACGAAGAGGTCAGTGCGGCGTTGGCGGAGCTTCGTAAGACGTACGAGAAGCAGCTTATCCAGGCGCGCACGACGATACTGCGAGTACAGCTGGCCACGCTTCTGTTGGAGCAATGCTATGCGTCCAAACCTGGTGCAACTGATGTCGCGCTGATGCAGCTGATCGATACGGACCTTGCCGAAAAAGCGCGGGCCTCCGATATTCAGCTGGAAACGGCGCGTCTTCGAGCACTGCGATACCAGACAGACGAATTCGAGGCCGCCGAAACAATCTTCAAAGCGTTTCGTCGAACGGGACTCAGCTCACAGCAGCAGGATGCTGTGATCGAACACGGGCTGCGACTGGGACTGGCCGCCACGAGGGCAGAACACTTTGAACTCGCTGACACAATTCTGGGTAGTCTGAAATTACTGGTCCGCAGTACGAATGCTCAGGGCGCGGCCGTACGACTGGCAAAAGATATCGCCGACGCCGCGAAGCTGGCACTGGAACTGACCCGGGAGTCTGCCGAGACCACGATCAGTATCAAGGCCGGGCAGTTGGCCGCACTGCTGGGCCGCTGGCAGTTTCAGGGGGTCTTCGTACAGCCCAGCGGACTCACCTATATTCAGGCCGCTGCCGCAGGCGCCGCACCCTCAGCAGACAACGGAAGAGAACTGTGGAATATCGAGGGGGGCACAGTTCAGCTGACGACATCAACACAGCAGGGTGCCATCGCTTTTCTGGATCCGTCACAGCAGGTGGATCGGTTTGTGATTCGGTTCGACCTGTTGCCCACATCAAATGCGGCACATTTCGTTTTTGGGGCAACAGGAACGGGAGCCACGGAATTTAAGGCGTTCAGCGTTGTGCTGAATCCATCGGCGATGGGTCAGATCCAGGACTTTCGTTCGGCAACAGCCTTTAACGAATCGGTCAACTCCGCGCTTTCATTGTCGACCAGCCACGCCAATGCTGTGGAAGTGATGGTCGATGGACCTCGAGTAGTGGTCCGCATCAACGGCACGCTGGTTTCGCAGGCACAGGTTCCTGCACTGACCGCCGGTCGACTTGGGCTCGCGGCGGATCTCCGTCGCGCTGATCCTCAGCTTTCTGTAAGACGTGTGAGAATCCTCGTGCTGCCGAATGAATAAGAAAGACATGTCATCTGAACAGATCGAAAACGCAGAACGTCTGCGACTGGAACGGGAAGCTCGCCGCGAACCTGGTGAAAACTGGAAACGCTGGGGACCGTATTTGTCCGAGCGACAGTGGGGTACGGTTCGTGAAGATTACTCCCATAATGGTCAGCCCTGGGACCACTTCAAACACGACGACGCGCGCGGACGGGCGTATCGGTGGGGTGAAGATGGCCTGCTGGGCATCAGCGATCGGCAGTGTCGACTGTGCTTTGCCCTGGCTCTGTGGAACGGGCAGGATCCGATTCTGAAGGAACGATTGTTCGGCGTCAGCGGCACCGAAGGCAATCACGGTGAGGATGTCAAGGAGTTCTATTTCTATCAGGACTCCACTCCCACGCACTCCTACATGAAAGCGCTGTACAAATACCCACAGCAGGAATTTCCGTACGCCAGACTTTCTCAGGAGAATCAGACGCGCGGACAACATCTGCCGGAATACGAATTGGCCGATACCGGTGTTTTTGACGAGAGCCGATATTTTGATGTGCAGACGGAATACGCCAAAGCATCACCCAATAACCTGCTGATCCAAATCACCATTGCCAATCGCGGGCCGAATGCCGCGCCACTGCACATTCTGCCGACGTTGTGGTTCCGCAACACGTGGATCTGGGGATGTCAGCACGAAGGCTGCTGGCCGAAACCGACGATGCATGTCGACGACGAAGGTCACATTGTCAGTCGGCAGGAAACACTTGGCAGGTTTCGGTTCGCGGCCGACATTTCCAGCTGTGGCGCCACACCGGAATGGCTGTTTACCGACAACGAATCCAATCCCAAATATGTGCATGACCCGGCGCTTGTCAGCAAGTATTCGAAAGACGCATTCCACGAATACGTCGTTGGCGGAAAGAAAGAGGCGGTCAATCCAAAACGGGTCGGTACAAAGGTGGCGGCTCATTATGCGACGACGATTAAGGCAGGCGAAGAAATCGTGCTGCGGCTAAGGCTGTGGGCAGAAGACGAACCTCCGGCACAGGTGTTCGGGAAACCATTCGACTTCACACTGCAGCAAAGAAAAACCGAAGCCGACGCTTTCTACGCAAAAAAGCTGCCGAAGAGTTTGCCCGAAGATGCGCAGCAGACCATGCGTCAGGCATATGCCGGCCTGCTGTGGACCAAGCAGTTCTATAATTATTCGGTGTATGACTGGCTGAAGGGTGATGCCAACATGTCGCCTCCGCCGCCGCACCGTAAACAGATTCGCAACGGCGACTGGCCGCACCTGTACAACCGCGACATCATTTCGATGCCCGACAAGTGGGAGTATCCGTGGTACGCGGCGTGGGATTCCGCATTTCACATGATTCCACTGGGGCACGTGGACACTGAATTCGCCAAGGATCAGCTGATCCTGTTTCTGCGCGAATGGTACATGCACCCCAACGGGCAGATCCCGGCGTACGAATGGAACTTCAGCGACGTCAATCCTCCCGTCCATGCGTGGGCCTGCTGGCACGTTTACAAACGGACGGGCGAAGGCGGCGGGAAACGAGATCGACAGTTTCTGGCGCGCACGTTCCAGAAGCTGCTGCTGAATTTTACGTGGTGGGTAAACCGCAAGGACGTTCTTGGCAAGCACGTGTTTTCCGGAGGCTTCCTTGGTCTGGACAACATCGGTGTCTTCGACCGCTCAAAGCCGTTGCCCACCGGCGGACATCTGCATCAGGCCGATGGCAGCGCGTGGATGGGATTCTTTTGTGCCACGATGCTGACGATTGCTCTGGAACTTGCGGCCGAAAATCCGGCTTACGCAGATATGGCCAGCAAGTTTTTCGAACACTACGTTGAAATCGCCGACGCAATGAATTCGGTGGGGACGAATGGACTGTGGAACGAAGAAGACGGGTTCTACTACGACCACCTGTACGAAAACGGCAATGCGATTCCGCTGAAAGTCCGCTCGATGGTGGGCATTATCCCGCTGTTCACGGTCACCATGATCAACGACAGTGTATTGGAACGATTGCCGGGATTTCGCAAACGAGTCAACTGGTTCGTTAAGCATCGTGCCGACCAGTTGAAGCACGTGACGTACATGGAACGAGATTGCGACGAAAGCGATGCGCCCGGTGGCTCCCGACTGCTGGCGATCCCATCAAAAGAACGCCTGCAGCGCATTCTGACCTATGTGCTGGACGAAGAGGAATTTCTGTCTCCGTACGGTATTCGCTCGTTGTCGAAGGTCCATGAACAGCAACCGTTTGTGCTGCACGCGGGTGGTCAGGAACATAGTGTTTCCTATCTGCCCGGCGAATCCGATTCGTGGATGTTCGGCGGAAATTCCAATTGGCGTGGGCCGATCTGGTTTCCCCTGAACTACCTGCTGGTGGAAGCCCTGGAACGCTATCACCGATTCTACGGTGACTCGTTCAAGGTGGAATGCCCGACAGGTTCCGGCAACCTGATGAACCTCCGCGATGTTGCGCGAGAACTCATGAGGCGTCAGGTAAAACTATTCCTGCGTGACAAGGATGATCGTCGCCCCTGCCATGGCGACGACGAACGCTTCCAGAAGGACCCTCACTGGAAAGACCTGGTTCTGTTTTACGAGTACTTCCACGGAGAATCCGGCAAAGGTCTGGGAGCCAGTCACCAGACCGGCTGGACGGCACTGGCCGCACGTCTACTGGAAAAGCTGTATCAGGATCCGGAATCCGCGTCATAATCGATCAGCGAGATCGTGAAGACCAATGCCTTTCAAACCAGGCGGACCGGGCGTGGCCAAAAAGAAAACAACAAAGAAGTCCACAACGCCGCGTAGTTTCTCCGGTGTTATCAAGGGAAGGTCCCGTGAGGTCCGGACCCTTGCCACGGCCCTGCGCGAACTGGTACTGGAAACGATTCCTGACGCTGAAGAAAGTTTATACGGCGGTCAGAAACCGATGTGCATGTACCGCACCATTGCTGACATCTGCTGGATTCAGCCCCTGAAAGAGCGCTGCAACGTTTATTTTATGCGTGGAGCAGATCTGACAGACGACGCGGAGATTCTGGAAGGATCAAGCGACCGCATTCGTCACGTGAAGCTGAAGACCATTGAATCCATTACCGATCTGCCTTTGCAGGACTTCATTCTGGAAACGGTCGAGTTGAATGAAGTCGCCATCAGTCATGGGCTGACGGTTGATGAAGTCCTGGAACGGCTACGCGGCATTTGTCTGTCGCTGCCGAAAACGAAGGAAACACTTACCTGGGGCAAGCCGCACTTTCGAGTGGGGGAAAAATCTTCGGTGGTTGCGCGGAAAAAACGGTGCACCGAGTCTCGGGCTGAAACTGCCACCTGCCGAATCGAAGCTCATGATGAAGGTACCGGGAATTGAGAAAGCTCCGTACAGTCGACCGAATGACGGATGGATTGCCGTCAATCCAAACGTCTTTCACGACTGGGAAGAGATCAACAGAATGGTCATCGACAGTTTCCTGCTCATCGCGCCAAAACGCGTAGCGGCTCTTCTGGACATGACATAATTTCTGCGCCTTACGCCTGGAGCTCCCGCGTTTCCTGTTGTTTTCCACGCCCGGTTTCGTGCGGCAGTAGCCCAGCCCGGAAGTAGCAGGAGCACATATTCGCAGGAACGTCCTGGCGGAATCCGTTCTTTTGCAGATGACGCAGAACGCTGGGTGAACCTGGCGCGTTGAGCTTATCCCTCATTTCCATCACACCGCAGGGTTCATAAATGCAACACGCCGTTCTCGCATCAGGACGGCGTCGTTGCCGAACCGCCTGAGATGCGCGTTGAGGCACAATCCAAATAATTGCGATTAAGAGATGCAAGCCCTATGTCGGCTGGTGATCGCAGCGTTGAGACTGCGTTCGAACGCAGCCGTTTGACTGCAGCAGCCACACAGGGCAGCCAGCAGGATAGGCCACTGCTATCATGACGCAGAGGTCTCACGCAACGACCGAGATCAGGTACCATAAGATGACATTCACCACTCTCCTCCTGTCCTCCGGGAAAGCCGGACAATGATGCGACGAATCACCCGCTGTCTTTTCGTTTGTTCCCTTGCCCACCTGTGCAACGCAACGTTGTCTGCGCAGGGAACGGCCCAACCGGATTCGCAGGGCACGATGTTATGGATTTCAGACATACACTTCGATCCGTTCTACGGCGGTGAAGTGACAAGACTGGCGAATGACACGAAAGACGGGTGGCGGGACCATACTGAGTGGGGCGCGATCATGGCAGAGATGTCAGGCAACTCAGCCTGCTCACCTTCCGGCAGCGACGCCAACAGCTTTCTACTGGACATGGTTTTGAACCGAGCGGCCGTGGTGCTGAACCAGAAGCCGGACTGCATTCTGATCACCGGCGATTTTCTTTCACATAATTTTTCAATCGATTATTTCAGCAACAGTCAGCTGCCAGGCTCACTGACGACGGCGGAATTACACAACCGTTTTATCGATCAAACGCTGGCCTACCTGGCACATTCTGTTTCGCACGCATTTCCCAGCGTGCCCGTGATTGCGACATTGGGAAACAACGATGCCTATTGCGGCGACTACAGTATCCGCGGCAACTCCGGGTTTCTGATCAACACTCGAAAGACGTTTCAAGAATACTTTCTGCCGCAGCTGTCAGCAGATTTTGAAAACGTCGGAGGTTGCTACTCGACCAGCATCCCAGGCACGAAACACACGTTCGTCGTCCTGAACTCGATCCCGTTTATCTCTGACTACCCGGAATCCTATCGTATCACCGGAATACCAAAGTTGAATTCAGTCTGTAGTCCTTTAAGAACTATCGATCTGGTCGACGAATATGACTGGCTGACCCGGACGATCGATGGTTGCGGGGAATCACAGAAAGTCTGGATTGCCTGCCACATTCCTCCCGGCGTGGCCTGTTACAACGGAGCTCAAAACTGGGTTCGTCCGGTTGCTGATGGCGGGAGACAGATTCCATTTGTGAATAGATTCCGGAAGTACTATCTGAATCAAAGAAGCCACTTTGCGGGCGTATTGACCGGTCATTCTCACGCGGCCGAATTCAAACTGATTCGGGACAACGATGGCCACGGGCCGCCTGTCTCATTTGTTCTGATGGCGCCCTCCATCGGCAGAAACCATCGAAACAACGCGTCGTTTAGAGTGACGAAGTTTGATCGGCACACGCTGGCGATCAATGACTATACGACCCACTGGCTGGACGCCTCTCAGTCACCACCGACATGGGGCACACCGTTCACATTCTCAAAGACGTATGGTCAACCGGATGTCTCACCGCAATCCCTGGCCGCTGTGCTGGCCGCCATGAAATCCGCAAAGATGGCCCCCAGCGGCATGACGTACCTCGACCAGTACTTCTATGACTACAGCACGCGCAATGGTGCACAGAACAGCCAATCGCGAACACACTACAAAAATGCACTGGGCAGCATTCTGGGCCCGTGAAACAATTGTAGTGAATTCCTGTGTAGCCCCGGTGTCGCCCGGAACAACTGCAATGCGTACGGCACGGCACGCACAGTTCAACTCTTTAGATTGGCTGTCCGTTGCATGGGTCGCTGCATCCGTACAGACACGCTTGAGGCATTCTTTGTGAGAACATCGTTCGCACCGTCCGGGGTGTAAATGGCAGAACGGAGGTTCGTGGATTTATTCGCCGAAGCACAGCAGTGATCCGTCCTGCAGCGACAGGAAGAGTCGACGCTGAGCGGCGATCATGCCGTCGAAGACGGGAGCGGACTGCAGTTTGTGCTGAGCCAGTTGGCGGCCGTGCTCGGCTTCAACAACGCACAGCGATGCGCCTGCCTTTCCAAGAAATACGGCTTCTGACTTGCTGCCATCCATGAGCGTCAATTCACTGCCGCGCAGATCGTCTGATTCCGGCGGGCCTGCCAGGAACAGGGTGTTGTCTGCCAGCACCAGCGAGCGTACAAAGATCGGCGTGGGCTCGCTCCAGAGATGAATGTTCAGACTCGAGCCGCCTCCCTGTCGATCGCGTTCGGTGACTTCCAGGCCGCGCCGGCGACCGGAATTAAAACTGCGCAGATGCTGCTCGTCCTTATTGCTCGGCAACGTTTCCCCCTGCTTCTCAGCAGCGAACAGCCGATACTGTTCGCCGCCACGACGCTGTCCCGAATGCCCAGCCGGATACTTGTCACGGCCGTAGCCGAATACGGTGTGCTGACCCAGAGAAAGGATACGGCCGGACGGCAGCATGTTGCCTACGCGCGGCCAGATCTGCCAGCCGGACTCATTGACCGGAGGCATGCAGACGGCGTCAGACCCGAACAGCCAGTAGGTGCGGTGCCACCAGTTGTCGTCAAGATACCCGGTGGGTGCAAACAGGTGCGGCGGCCCGATTGCCAGGTCGTCGCCCGTTTCGAAATCTATCTTCAGGTGTCGCATGTAGACAGAGCCGCCGGAAACGGAAAGGACATCGTTCAACACGCCGCGCAGATCCACTCCGCCGGGTGGTTGGTCTCCGGCCTCATCCAGGCTGTCGATGATGGTTTCTGAAATCTGTCTGCCAGTCGCCGGGTCCAGGCGGTGGATGAAGATGCCACCATCCAGGTAAGAGGAGCGTCCGGCTGCGACGACCAGCGTTCCGTCCTCAACAAGGACACTGCCATGAACGGGCCAGGCAGATTCAAGTTGACCGCGAACTACAATACGCCGTTCCTGTGGGGCTCCGCGGAAACGCCAGACCAGCGCGCCGTCGGTCTCACGCACACAATAGACCCAGCCGTCAGCGGAGCCAAAGAACAGTCTGTCGTTGTGGATGGTGGGTGGAGAATCGATGCGGCCGCCGGCCGTGAACTGCCACAGAGGCTTACCGTTGGCGGCATCGAGCGCATGAACGGTGTGGGCGTCAATATCAGCGACGTAAACCTGACCGCCGCTGGCGACGGGGCTGGAAAGGCGACCGCCAATCTTCGCCTGCCACGCCTGGCGCAGCTGGCGCGGGACCTTCGTTGAGGTGCTGCCGCTGCGTTCATTGTCGTGCCGGAACACGGGCCAGTCGTCTGCAGACGTGGTGGCGGCAGCCGGCGCGATGAGCTTGCCGAAAGCAGGACCTTTTTCGAAGCGTTCATCGTTTACAGAAGTATCCGTGAGCGTCGGGCGGGCTGCGGCCAGTGCAGACATTCCCCGGAACATGCTCTTGATGTTGCAGGCACAGGAATGCGGCGGGGCATACAACAGACCATTGCAGGGCATGATCCCGTATTGGCAGGTGCCACGTACCCAGTGATTGAGATTCACCTTGCCGGAATCGACGTTGATAAATTCCACGCCGGAGCGACTGGCAAGAATGAAACGGTTCGTGGCTTTCGGCCGGTAGCAACGAGCGTGCGCCAACGTCGGATACTCCCACGCTTTCTCCGTCGCAAGAGTTTTCTCCAGCACGCCGGTGATTGCATTCAGACCCTCGCCGAAGTCCGTACCCCCTCGTTGCCCCGTATAGCCGCGCCACATCAGTCCGTTGATGACGAAGATGTCAGGAGGCGAACTGAACCCTTCCCGGCTGGAACAGTTCCAGAGGACCGTGCCATCCGTGACGGAAACCGCAGACAGTGTACGGAAGTCGGCCACATACACGATGTCATTTTGAGCCGTCAGCGTGGGGCTGGCCCAGGACCACGTCTTCCTGTTCTTACCAAGATTTACAGGATGAGCGATCTTCCAGATCTCGTCGCCAGAGGCCAATGCCAGACAAATCAGATGCTCATCGGTCTGATACAGAACGTTGTCGCCCGATACCACCAAAGGGATCAGCGTGTTTGCGCTGACACGTTTGCGCCAAAGAACGTCACCCGTTTTTGCATCCGCGGCAATGATTGTTCGTCGTGCGGCGTCGGGACCATTCCTGCGGACGTCCACCTGACTGGTTCCGGCCAGCATGATCAGTCTGTCGTCGGCACGTATGATCTGTCGAGTTTGCTCTGTCCCCTCGTACGTCACCATGACCTTTCCGCTGGCTGCGTCCAGTGCGATCACTGGCTTGTCGTCGCCCGTACTCATGTACACGCGCGAACCGACGGCCACCAGCCGGAAGGGTAAGTCCGCGGGTCCACTGCGAAAACTGTGCAGGTGGCTGTGCCATTGATCAATGTTTCGCGTCCACAGGACCAGGCCGTTAAAGGCGTCCCTGGCAACAAGCTGCCACCGTGCCGGCATGCGAATATCCGCGGTCACACCCATATCCACGATTGAAAACAGCCGTCCGTCGGTGGATACCATGGCGCTGACGCTGGCCAGTTGTTCGTGGCCGCGGGCATACTTGGGATCGCCGACCCACTGCACGTGCCTGGGCACGCCGACGACGTCATCCTGCGCAACGGCGTTGTTGTCCGGGCCATGCAGGTAATGCGTCCATTCGTCTATCTCGGCAGGCCATGGTTTGACGGTCTTCTGCCAGGTTGTGCCCGACTTAACGTAAGCCGTACCGAGTGGGGCCAGCACGCGCAGAACTTCTTTCATGGAGACTTCACCCAGCTCGTCCGCCACCAAAAGGTTCAGCAGGTTATCGGTGTAGGGCAGATCGGCTCGATCCCAATGCTGCACCGACACCTGGCCGTAGAGCTTTTTCTGTTTGATCTGCTGCCGCGCCGTGTCGACAGCGTCGCGATTGCGGTAGAGCCCGTGGACGACAAAGCGGTCGTTGCTGAGCAAATCAGCGGTTGCATCGCCGTCGCCGTTTCCCAGATGAACAACAAGCCCGCCAGTGACCCCGCTGGCCCTGACCAGTTCCTGCATGGAAGTAAACGATCGCTGCTGATCCGCGGCCGGGCTCTGAGAGGTAAGTACAAACAAAGCCACGATGTGCAGCATTTGGGCGGCGTTTCTCACGGTTGTTGCTCCCTGTCATTCCTGCGGATAGCGGTTGCCGGATACTCTAACACGGCCACAGTGGCGTAGCAAATCGTACGGTTGGCTCCGGCCGGACAGGGACGTGCTCCGCAGCCACCCGTTACCCGTTCACGGTTTGATAGATATGGCGGCGTTTAGTTTTTCCTGCAGCATCGTTCTGGCCTGATCAATCGCCTCTAACGTGCTGTCCCGGCGTTCGACTGCCGCCTGTTCTCCGGAAAAGACCTCCAGCCGATCCATCATGCGAATACCTTCACGGATCGATTCGGGAACCGCGGCACCACGACCGCCGACCGTCACGTAAATTGGGCTGGTGTGCGCGAATCGCAGCCGCGAAGGCCGTGTGGGAAACCTGTCGGTAATCGCGCCACGCGTGAACACCGACAGCTCTTCCTCTTTCAACCAGCCATCGCGAGACGTGCAGCGGGCAGCGATCCAGCTGCCTTCAGATATCCTGATGGACGTCTGACTCTTGAAGACGTTTTTTTCCTGCAGATCGAAGGCGTGGACGACTTCGCCATTGGCGACGATTTCCACAGAAGTGAGCGGCTGACGCGACATGACTGATACGGTGAGGTTGACCTGACCGCCCTTCTGATCGAAGGCGATATTGTCTCCGGGACGTTTGTTCTGATCGGTTGAAAGGAACAGCAGCGGGCCGTTCGTGACAAAGTTGCGCCCCGCTTTCCAGTGGTCATAAAAATCATCGATCGAGCCAGCGGGATCGGTGCGGACGTAGGCTCGGTTATAGCCCACAGGAGAAGGTTTGACACCGCTGGCAGAACCGGCCCCCGCCGCGATTTTCAAGCCCCAGTTCAGCAGTCGATAATAAGTCTGGTTGTTCATGCGCAACATGCCCGATTCTGTGTTTTCGTACGTTTCCAGGCCAGGCGTTTGCAGCAGATTTGAGTAAATGGAACGCAGCTGATACTGATGCTGATGAAAATTGTTGTTGCAGACGTTGATAACGTGCACCTTGCCCAGCAGGGCGTCAAGAGCGACTTCGCGTGACCATCCCGCCTGGTAATGCACGGTGGCGCCGACATCGACGGCGTGCTGCAGAGCATCCAGATTCGGACGCTTCGGATCGCTGACAAAGGGCAGGGGTGCAGGCAGGTTCTGAATGTAGACCGCACCCCAGGCATGTTCAATTTCTGCGTCAAAGACCGTGGCCGGGACGTCATGGCCGGCGAAACTCATGCGTCGTTGGTGCTCCGGGCCCTCTGGGACGGGGGTCCGCGGGCGGGCACCGTTCCACCAGGTAAGCGTGGATCCATAATCCAGGGCTTCGGCAGCGAGCAGGCGGGCCAGATAGGAAACGGGAACGTGGATGTGATTTTCGCCAGAGGCGTAGCCGAGTTTTTTCATATCGGCCCAGCGACTGAGCCTGACCTGCAGGTTCGTGTGAGCGCTGGAGACGCGTAATCGTTTTTTGTACCGCGTGAATTCCATGCCGCGTTCAACGCGGAGAGTGTATTGCCCTTCCGGCAGATCGATTTTGTCCTGCCCGTCGATGACAAACCACCGCTGAGAGCCGATGTTCAACGTAGTGTGGTTGTCAGGGACAACGCTGTTGCCGTTTCGCTTCAGAATCAGCACGCGACAGGGGATCGGGGTGTCGTTGTCATCAACGACCTGCAGTTCAAGCGTGCTGGCGAACGTCGCCTGAGATTGCACGCTAACCGCAACGGCCCCGACAATAACGGCCAGCAGGCCCGGCAATACGCGTTTAGAAATAATCATGGAGTAAAGACTTTGAAGCATAAGCGATGTGAACGCGATAACCTGGTGCATTGACAGACGTCCTTCGAACAGTCGTTTTAACAGACAAGTGAAATTACTTGCCCACGCTGGGTGTCGCCCCGGCGGCATTGATTCGTAATTCCGCGGACCGCTGAGGTCGGGGGACCAGCGCGCGAGTGCGGTTGTTGAACGTTGTGATCTCGTTTTCAATCAGACCATCTGGATCCAGCAGGACGTGGATGTCGCGTGGTGTGTCACCGATTTCAAGATGGACGCCCACGGTCACCGTCCTGGGTTCAAGATCAATCGGCGCGGCGATGTGAGGTATGCGGGTTTGGTAGATCTGTCGGCCGTCACCAGTGGGATCGCCATCGAAGATCAGCACTCTGACGTTCCGCACAGGTGCGGAACCAACGTTGTGAACGGTCAGTTTAAGGAAATCACGCGCTGGGTCGAAGCGAATATCGTCGCTCGAGACGGCGGGATCCGGTCGCAAACCAGCGGGACGCCCTCGCTTCCGTTGCTCGATCCGGATGATGTAGTTTGTAGCTGGCCTGACCGTGATCGGAACAGGTGCACCGGCCTGCGCAAAATCAAATTCACGGCGTTCGGTCACTGTGTCCATCACACCATCGTCCTGGTCATCAACACCGTAGATCAACTGGTAGCGGCCACCGGGTTCCAGATCCCACGGCACGATGTTGATTTCGCGAGTATCAGGCGCAAAGCTGTAGTACAGAATACGAAGTCCCTGAGAATCATGAGCCAGTACAGCCGCAGCAAAATCCCTGGTTGTATTCTCGTAGGTCACCGCCGCCTTCAGCAATGGGCCGCCCGCTTTGCCGCCGGTATAAATGAAGAACGGATCGACCATTCCATGGAAGCCGACGCGATCGGTGGGCCCCGCTTCAGAGGTCATGATGGGCCAGTTTCGACGTAGATGCTCGGTCGTGTTTTGTCCGCTTGTGATGATGTTTTCCCTGGTGCGGGTCTCCAGCAACGGACCGCTGCGTCCACTAATGATCCGCTGGACGATCGGCCACCGTTCTGTCCCCAGCAGCTTGGCGGCAACCCATGCCTCAGAGCCAACCGGGGCTTTCGTCGGCCGACCGGTGCGGCTGCGCGGTCGGGTTGTGGGCTCACCCGGTTCACGTGGCGGGAAGCCATGCCTGACCGCCAGTTCATACTCCAGACGCAGTGGTTCAAGAAATTTCGTTTTTCCGGTGGAGCGATAGGCGGCCAGAAGGATGTCGACAACATAGCCTTTGTACGTTTGCGGAAGCCAGTCGTAGTTGACGGTGCGTGGCGGGTGGTCGGCGGTAAACCAGTTGGGAGCGTTATGGCCGCCAAGGCCTGCCTGAGGGAAAGAAACCTGTGCGGGAATGACGCCCCTGGGTTTGCCGCCGTCCGTGGAAAGCGCGGCGGCCAGCCACGCTTCGGCCAGTTCGACATACACGCCGGCGATCACCGGGTTTTGGTTATAATTCAGAACAGAAGATGCCGGACTGACAGCACGGTAGTTGATCCAGGAATCGTTGGCACGGTCTCCGGAACCGACTTGGGTCGCGTTGAAAAAGTTCGCCCGAAAATGGCGATGACCTGCGTCGTTGTAGTCGGTCCAGAGGTCGCGAATGAGTTTTCCGGTTTTCATGGACCGTTCGATCCACAACGGGTTGCCGTAGTCGAGCTGCATCATCATGCCAAGAGTGTTACCGGTGGGTTCGGCCGAATGTTCGGCATCCGACATGAGTTCAGAATAGCCAAGTTCCGGATCAACCTCAGACAGATTCCAGACGCCTTCGCAGAGTTTAGCTGTGCCCGCCACACATGTATTCGATGCACCCCGCGATATGTGTCCATAGTAGCCAAACAGTCCGACAAGCTCGACGTCGTCCGACCATCCGCCGCCGATGTCACCCCTCGTCGTCTGCTTGTAGCGCAGCCACCATTCGGAAAGATCGACAAGGCCGGCGTACGCAGGATAGATCGCCGCGGCCCAGCGCGGGGCGTCGGATGTTTTCGCCGCATAGTCGACCATCGTCCAGTCGTAATAGTTCGAACCGTCACCAGTCGTTTCCCACTCCTGTCGAAGGTGGTACCTGATGAAACGGTTGTGGGGGGCTTTCTTTTCAAGCTCCGCAAATACCTGCCCTTCGGTTCCCAGGATGGGGTAGTACGGCTTAAGCATGTGAGCCGCGCGGGCAAGCTGCAGCCGCGATTTGTCGCGCAGAGGTGAGTCCGGTTGAATCGTCCACCACCAACCGATGGCACGGTCGTTGCCAAGAAAGTGATTGCTTTCAAGCTCGCCGTAACGATGGACGTGCAGCGACATCGCCTTTTGGAAAATCTCGGCATCCGCCAGTAGTTCGGCAGCCGCATGATCTTCAGGATTGGCGGCGACGTGCGGCCGGAGAATCGCAATCGCCTGAGGCACAAGTTGGAATTCGGATTCAGTATGAAGGCTGCCAGCCAAGTGGAGGGCCAGTGTGGCACGGGCGACCTGGGCAGCCGGTTCATTGATCAGCTGAAGCGAAATCAGCGCGGCATTAAAGTCACCGGCGTTGAACTGTTCGATTGCGCGAGCAAGCGCCGCTGACGCGATCGGATGCGAGACAGCGAGCTTGCCGTCGATGATCTCGACCGGTGCACGACGATACGCAGTGACTTCGATCGCCATCACGCTGTGGTGAGAAAAGGGGTAACCGATGTAGTGGTATGGAGGTTCACGAATGATCGGAGTCCTGTGGTACCACTTTGCATACGGGGTTTCCCAGGTTGCCTGTTCAGCAAGTTGTGTGTCGTAGTGACTTTGATTGCTGGACCATTGGATTCGAACGACGCCGTCCGCAACACGTACAGTCGTGCGAAAAGTCGTCCACCAGCCCGCTGGCGTTCGGTCCAGCATGCGGTAGCCGCCGGGCGACCAGACGGCCAGGTGGTCGGCCACCGGCTGGTCGTTCACGGACAGGTCAATCGAACCGATTTCACGTGAGAGGTCGCCCATGGTGATCGCAACGCGGTAGTCCCCGTTAGGCAGGTCGATGCGAAACGTAAGATCGGACTGACTTGTGACGGCATCGCGGTTGAGCGGCGTGCGGTGAAGATCGTACGGTTCCTGCAACAGAAACTGAGTGTTGGAACCGCGCAGCTCGGGATCCGGAGTGGGTCGACTGAATTCGAGGTCGGCACGGAAACCGTCCTGCCAACCGTAGCCTCGCTCGGTCGAATAGTCATCACCCGCAGTCAGCCGCTGATAGCCCGACATAACTGGCGACGCGGGCGTGCCACAGTCGAAGCGGAGAGGTTGGGCGCGCAGGACATTGGCCGAACAAGCCGCGACAAACGCCAGTGCCAGTGAAATAAAGGTCGATCGTACCGCGATTGACATTCGGTGATTTCCTGAGTGTCGGATGCACTGCAGAAATTGTCGATCCTGCACGAGAGATTCGTGCGACATCTGACACAGACACCATGGTACTGGTGCCCGGCGACTGATTCCATCAACTGCAGGAACAGCTGAATCACTTGACAGGGTTGCGCTTCGTACGAGCGATCGCACGGGCCAAACTGATGCAGCTTTTTGCCGCGAATGTCGGTACTGATTCTGACCACCGTGGACAGACGAAGAAAAGAGAATACAGACTCTTGCCTTAACCTACGGATCAGGATTCACAATCGGCATCTGCGCATCAACTCGATTTCGCCACGCGTCGAGTTGCGCGTGAAGTTCTGCGGCTTTGCGAGAGTGCCTGTCCGCCAGGTTGGTCGCTTCGCCCAGGTCGTTGGCGAGATTGAACAGTTCAAGTCGGCGGTCACGATGATATTCCAGCAGCTTCCAGTCGCCGACGCGGATACTGCTGACTGGTTCTGTGGTTTGATAGTAATGGGGGTAGTGCCAGTACAGCGAGTCGCGTTCGAGTCCGGCTGTCGGATCTTTGAGCAACTCGACAAGGCTCTCGCCATCAATGCATGCGTTGTGCTGTGCGTTACCCTCCAACCCAAGTACTTCTCGAATCGTCGGGTAGAAGTCGCACGTCGTCACCGGTTCATGGCTGATGCTTCCTGGTCGCGTGACACCTGGCCAGCGAATCATCAGCGGAACTCGAACACCGCCTTCGTATAACGAGCCTTTGCCACTGCGCAGGGGATGATTGTTCGTGACGGTCGTGCCATGCCACTTGTTGATGAACCCGCCGTTGTCGGATGTCAGGATGACCAGCGTCTGGTCTTCGATGTCAAGACGCTTCAATTCACTCAGGATGCGACCGACGTTTTGATCCAGCGATTCGACCATCGCGGCATAGTTCGCGTTTGTGTGTTGGAAGTCGTCGTCGCTCAACCGTTCTTCATACTTTGCCGTCAGCTTTGGTGGACCTTCGATTGGTGTGTGTACGGTGTAGTAGCACATGTTCAGAAAGAATGGCTGCTCTCCCGTATTGGCGATGATCCTGATCGCCTCGTCAGTTAACCGATCGGTCAGGTACTCGCCTTCGCTGCCGCCCTCCAGTCGCGGCACGTAACGTAATTCCTTTCGGTTGCCGAATGGCCCGCGATACGGATAGAAAAAAGTCGGCGGACAGCCCCAGAACGTTCCGCCGACATTCATGTCGAATCCCTGCAACTCCGGATAATAGCCAGCCGTTCCAAGATGCCACTTTCCAATATGAGCCGTATAGTAACCGGCGTCGTGCAGCATTTCGGCCAGCGTTGTGTACCGGTGGGCGAGGTTGCCTTCCACGACCGGCGGAATCAGCGGTCGATTCTGTGGCGGATTCGCAGACGCTTCGTGCCAGATCGTCATGTGCAACCTGGCCGGGTGCATGCCCGTCATGATCGAAGCGCGCGTCGGTGTGCAGACCGGCGCGGCCGCATAGGCATCCGTGAACTTCATGCCGGTCCGGCAGAACTGATCAATTTCAGGAGTGCGATGTAAGTCGGCCCCGTAACATCCAAGATCGGCCCAGCCAAGATCGTCGACCAGGATCAATAAGATATTGGGGGCACTGTTGTCCTTGTCGGCTAACGCCACGCCGGTAGTGCCTGACGACAGCAGAGCGGCAATTACGACAAGGATCGGTGTGGTCATACTTAGAAATTTAGGCATGTCGATTTCTCGTTGGTGGTTTCTCCATCATACGAGAGTTCAGCTTGCGGTGTGAAAGCTCTGACGTCTGGTGGACTGGTGGTGGAATTCAGCGGACGACGTTTCGGTTGAATAATTTGCCCCCACGTGGTGTTGATTACGGAGTCGGCGTTGGCAAGCGGGCGCTCATCCTGGCGAGTTGACTTGCGAGATCATTCTTGAGTTCTGTTGCGATCTTCGGTCGTCGTTTACTGATGTCGTGCTGTTCCGAGATGTCGGAACTGAGATCGTAGAGTTCAATTCGGTCACGGGTGTCCGTAGCAACCAAGGTCCGACCACGCGAGATCATCGACAAGGATGAACAGGATGTTTGGCTGATCAATCGCGCGATCCTGAGCGATTGCCGGCGCGACAACCAAACCGATCAACAGAAACAGAAAGCAATGTGACAGGTTCATGGTGTTTCCGGTATTTGACGAACCTGGCTTCAAGCGGAGTGAATGTGTCGCGAAGATTCGGGTCGACGACCACCGATTAGTGCTTTATCAACTCTTAATTCTGGGGCAGCCGAAGTCGCCAGACTTTGGACAACATAGAGAAAAACCTCCAAACTCTGGCGAGTTCGGCTTCGGAACAACCACCAATTCTTAGACTTGACCACCGACTAGTTTGTATCGAATAGCCGCAGGCTTTCCAGTGACTGCGATTGCCACGAATAGCAACTCCATTCTGAGCCCGGAAGTTTTCTCAGGTAATCCGTGATACTTCGACTTTTTGTCGGAATTGCTCCCGCAGTTTGCGTTTTGGAGATCAACAAGGGTCGACACGATCCCTGATGAGACGTCTATCAGGTTTCCTGTCGCGCGGTTTCACCTCAATGATATGTCGCTGGAGAGCTCTCATGCTGTCACGTCATTCCAGATCGGTGTCCCGGAAAACACGGACCGGCTTCACTCTCATTGAGTTGCTGGTAGTAATCTCAATCATCGCGACACTCATGTCGCTGATTCTACCTGCTGTTCAGAACGCCCGCAGTGCCGCAAGACGGACTCAGTGTTTGAATAACATTCGCCAGGTGGCATTGGCCGTACTTAAGGTGGCAGAACGCAGCGGGAAACAGTTCCCCGCTGCGGGGCATTTTCGGAAGATAATGCCAGCATCATCGATGTGCCCGCCCGGCACGCCCGAAGAAATTACACTGGCTCGTTTAGGTGGCAGTGCCGGTATCAATTGGGTGGTGGAATGTCTGCCCGAGCTTGACCGACAGGATATTTTTGACCGATGGAAAAGAGCGATCCCGGTTGGCAGCCCGGCAAACGTTTCGCTGGCAAAAATCCACCTCAGCGTTCTGGCCTGCCCCGACGATTCTTCCGCCGAAGGTCCGGGCGCACTTAGTTATGTGATCAACATGGGTTATGGGGATCTGTTGCAGTTCCAGACGAGGACGGCCCGGCTGGCCCGAGGGGCCCCGTTTCGACTTGTTGACCTTCACTCGCCTGGAATGATTCAATTCGACTGGGACGAGGACTCGCGGCGGCCGGGGCGCATCAATTGCAGTCCGTGCGACTGGGCCGACAAAGTGGATTCTGACCTGACCCGGGACACAGGAGTATCCTGGCCATCGCTTTCAGGAAAGAACAGCAGCCTGAGAATGGGGCACGTTTATGATGGTTGGGACAACACAATACTGATTGCTGAAAACGTCAACGCTGGTTCGGCCGGACTGTTTTCTGACCCTGAACCCAGAAACTGCGGCTTTATTTATCCCGTCGATCAAGCCGTCGCCCGGGGAAGAAACTTTCCGCTTCCGGCCAACCCTGTGGGGCTCATTGGACGTCCAAACGCGGCCAAACACCACGGCGAAGGTACCCCCACTCCGTCTGCCGACCATCCCGGCATCGTCAACGTCGCCATGGTCAGCGGTGCGGCACGGTCACTGAGTGATTCTATCGATGCTGCCGTTTACGCCCAGATCGTTACACCACGCGGCTCGGTCCTGCGAACGGTACAGGGAGTCACGTGCGGCGGTGTGCTCACCGGGCAGACTTTTCGTCCACAGCCTCCGCTGTCCCAGGACTTTTGACGGTGTATGGTCTGTCTGCCGGGTTGCGACTTCGTGGTGGTGGCAACAGCGAAGGATTGCGACCACAGGATATGCGACGCTGATTGCTGCACTTCACACACTCACCAAAATCAGACACCCACGCCTAAATGCGGCCACCGCACCGCGGCTGAATCCACCTGCCGTCCGACCTGCCACCGTCATAGGTCCAGCAGATTTCGCGTGGACGGGTATACTGGCGATCGCGGGACCCAGGGTTTTCTCAATCAAAACCTGCAGTCATGGGCACATCCGGCAAGATTCCGCTCTAAACTGCTGGCACGATGATTGAGATTCAACAACTGAAATTCACGTACCCGCACAGCAGCTTCAATCTTCACATTTCAGAGCTGGTGGTCGAAACGGCTTCCGTGTCGGCCGTCGTGGGGCCGAGCGGTTCGGGAAAGACAACGCTGCTGCACCTTGTCGCCGGAATTCTGCCGATTGCTGTTGGCAGAGTCCTCATCGATGATACGGACCTCTCAACGCTGACGGATGCTGAACGACGACGGTTCCGGCTGCAGCAGGTTGGCCTGGTGTTTCAGGACTTCGAACTGATTGACTACCTGTCGGTCATCGACAACGTGCTGCTGCCGTGTCGCATCGGGGACGCCGTGGCCCTTGACGACGCGGCTCAGCAACGGGCGGAGAACCTGCTTGAACAATCGGGGCTGGCGGACCACATTCGTAAACCTGTGACGAAGCTATCTCAGGGAGAAAAACAACGCGTAGCGATTTGTCGAGCTCTGTTGCCAAAGCCGGCGATTCTGCTGGCGGATGAACCGACAGGCAACCTGGACCCGCAGACATCGGACCAGATTCTGGAGCTCATGCTGAGTTCTGCTCGCGAAAATGACACCACTGTGATGATGGTCACACACGACCACTCGCTGCTGAATCGCTTTGACCGGGTCATCGATTTTGCACGTTTTCTGACGTCGTCGGATACGGTGGCCCCCGCAGAAGGGACGCCGCGATGACCTGGCGGAATGCCCTCTATCTGGCTGTTCGTTCACTCAGCTGGTATCGCGGACGAGCAATTACGATTGTGCTGTGCCTGGCGCTGACGCTGTGGCTGCCTGTTACGGTACGGCTGCTGCTGAACCAGTTTCGTGAGGATATTATTGCTCGGGCTGCTGCAACACCGTTGATTGTGGGGGCCAAAGGCAGTCGAATCGATCTTGCTCTGCACGGTCTGTACTTTGAAAGCGTGTCTCCTGATCAAACCACGATGGCCGAAACCAGTTACATTCAGGACTCTGGTTTTGCCACGCCGATTCCCATTCACGTGCAGTATCGCACTCAATCGGTCAACCATATCGCAGGTGTACCGATTGTTGGCACGACGATTGAATACTTCGAATTTCGCCAGCTGGGCCTGGCCGAAGGACATGGTCTTTCGATGCTGGGCGACTGTGTTGTGGGCTGCGACGTTGCGGCGCGAATGCAACTGGGACCCGGTGACCGAATTCTGTCGGCTCCCCGAAATGCCTTCAATCTGGCGGGAAACTACCCGCTGAAAATGAACATCGTCGGCGTGCTGGCGCCTTCGCATTCGCCGGACGACAACGTCGTGTTTGTCGATATCAAAACGGCATGGATCATCGATGGAATCGGACACGGCCATCAGGCGTTGAAGGACGCAGACGACGCAGTGCTGCTGGAGAAAACCGACACCAACGTGACCGCCAGCGCCGCGGTTCTGCCCTTTACGGAGATCACCGCAGACAACATCGACAGTTTTCATTTTCACGGAGACGAAGACACGTTTCCGATTTCGGCTGTGATCGCTCAGCCATCCAGTCGCAAAAACCGTACATTGTTACTCGGACGGTACCTGACAGAACGCCGGGACGTCGCTCAATGCGTCAAGCCCATGGAAGTTGTCGAGGATCTGCTGAACATCGTGTTTCGAGTGGAACGTCTGGTGTGGCTGAGTTCTCTGCTTTCCGCCACCGTGACCGCACTGCTGCTGGCGCTGGTGTTGTCTCTGTCAATTCGTCTGCGAGAGGTTGAAATTCGGACGATGCACAAGCTCGGCTGCAGTCGCTGGACCATCGCAGTTCTGATCAGCACAGAGTTTCTTATGATGTGTGCTGCCGGTATCGTTATCGCGGTGACAGGAGCGTGGCTGACGAGTGTGCTGGCCGCGGACGGCTTGAAGTCGCTGCTGTTCTGAATTCGCCACATTTTGCGGCAGCACGGTCCAACTCATTTTTCCTCATCACGATCTGCAGCGAGACGAATGGCTTTTCAGTCGTTTTTGCTTCCGTCTGGAACTAGACTGCAGCACGTGAATTTCCACCTGCTGGCCCGGAACAGGAATCCTCAAAGTGCTTTCGACCACCCACCGCATCTTGCCTCTGTTTCTTATCGTCACCTGTGCCTGTCCCGTTCAATCTGCAGATCGTGATTGGTCCGGCTGGCGTGGACCGCTGCAGAATGGCCACTCGACAGAACAGGGATTGCCAATCAAGTGGGGACCGGATTCCGTCGTGTGGAAAACACCGTTACCGGGCCGCGGACAATCGTCGCCCGTCATTTCCGGTGACAGACTCTTTCTGACGTCTGCGCTGGAAGACGGTCGTCAACGAGTGGTGATGGGCATTGATCGCAGAAACGGCAGCATGCTCTGGACTCGTGTTGCATGGACGGGTGAACCGGAAAAGAGTCACCGCATGAACGGCTGGGCATCTGCCACGTGCGCGACAGACGGCGAACGAGTGTACGCGTTTTTCGGTAAGGGCGGCGGGTTGTTCTGTTATTCGGTTGACGGAGAACTGCTCTGGCAAAAAGAATTGGGGATATTTGAAGGCCCGTGGGGCACGGCTGCCGCACCACTGCTTGTCGGAGGCCTGGTCATTCAAAACTGTGACGCCGAGGTCAACGCCTTCATTGCGGGCTTCAATAAGACCACGGGTGAGGAAATCTGGCGCACCAAAAGAGAAGACGCCCGCGGATGGAGTACGCCGATTCTGATCAACGTCGATGGTCACGACGAGGTTGTCGTCAACGGTGATCATGGTGTCCGCGCCTACGAGCCGCACACGGGAAAGGAGCTTTGGTTCTGCGAAGGATTCTCCGGTCGCGGCACACCGACCGTGACACCGGCCGGTAACCTGCTTCATGTTTTGTGCGGCAAGGGAGGTGACACGTACGCGGTTCGTCCCGGTGGAAGCGGTGACGTGACGGACACTCATATGGTCTGGCATTCACCAAGAAACACTTCGCGCGATCTGCCATCACCGATTGTTGTTGGCCAAAAATCACTCGTGATGGACATGCGACGGGCCATTCTGACGGCGTACGAGATTACATCGGGAGAAGAAAAATGGCGGCGACGAGTCGGCGAAGCCGCGTCGACCGGACAATTCTGTGCCACACCGGTCACCTGGGACGGAGTGGCTTTCTTTGTCGCCGAATCCGGGAAGACCTTCGCTATTATGCCCGGTGAAGACATGGACATCGTCGCCGTCAATGATGTTGCTCCGGAGTCCAATGAAATCTTCCGAGCGTCGATCACACCCAGCCACGGACAGCTGTTTCTGAGGTCCGATCGAGTGCTCTATTGCATCGGCGCACGAGCGAAGCAGTGAACCTGGTATTTCGGCCCTAATTATTCACACAGCGGTCGGTGCAGTCGTGATCGTCTGGACGCGTCAGAATGCCGGCTCAAGCATTCACACGGTCAGCAACGAATTGTGTCAGACACCTCTGTCAGCGCTGCAGGCCCAGCAGATAGCTGAGATTGGTCGGCGTTGGCGGACCAAAGCGTGGTTCCAGCGAAAAGGCAATGCCCACATTGTCCTTGCTGGTATCGATGCCCAGACCAATGTGCAGCACCCAGTCCAGTCCGACTCGGCTGACGGTGACCGACGAGCCTCGTGATTCACTGACAGCGATGTCATAGGCATATGAGGCTGTCGAAATCCATTTGGGACTCATCTGATAACTGTAACTGGCCACAACAGTCTGGCTGTCAAGGTAGTTCTTTGCCTTGACCTGACGTAATCCTGCGTAAAGGCTGCCACGCGAACTACGTTGACTCAGAATTCCGACGCTCCAGTTTTCCTGAGCATTCTGAAACAGGTCAACAATCCCGTCGGCCAGCACACTTGTCCGGTCGTTAATGTTCCAGCGATAGTTGCTGTAGATCAGGCCGATGTGCTCGCCGAAGTTGTCTCGAGTCGCATTGGGGAAGTAACTGAAACCGCTCTCCCAGATCATCCAGTCGCGGATTCGTTGCGACGTCGGCGGGCCAACTTTGGTTTGCAGGCGGTTCCTCCAGCGAAGTCGCAGCACTTCCTGGTCGTCAACAAGCTCGTGATACGGCGCGCTGGCCCACAGTCCGGCTCCGTTGCGGACGGCGTAGTTTCGTGGATCGAACTCATTGGGAATCAGTCCGCTGTAGATCTGCAGAGGGTACCTGCCACGGAATCGCTCTGTCGCATTGTCGTCAATTTCGTTGTATTGAGCGATATTGTTGAGGTTTTCGGACGAATCCGTGAGGCGATATTCGAGATACGTATCGGACTTGTGGGCCAGGCCATTCAGGTTCCAGAGTTCACTACGAACGAAGGGCATGATTTTTGTGGCCGCCAGATGAGCCTGCACTCCCCCGCTGGCAACGAAACGGCCAATGTCCCGCTGGCCATTCAGTCCTTCGTCCCATGTCGCCGCCTCACCCATCACGAATGGGTTAATGTTGACCGGCCCCAACAGAAACGGGGCGTCAATTTCGTGACGTGTCATGGCGACAAGGCCGGACGCTGCCTGAATATAAGGCAGTCCCAGCGGGGTGTATGGGTCAATCGTGATGTTGTTGGGAGGATCGCCTTTCTGCAAGTCGGCGTACCCCACACTTGAGTGGGAACTCCAATATGCGAAACCATTGAGCAACGGCTGAGAGAACCCCAAAAGGTCGACTCGCGGAAGCCAATCTGTGGTGGCTTCAATGTCGTTCAAACTGGCTCGTCCCCACAGTGACCCGCTCCACGCCTGAGAGTCCTTTCGAATACCAAGAATCGTTTCTGCGTCCTTGTCAGTATCGAAGCGTTCTTCATGAAACGACTCCAGATAATTGCGATCGCTGAGATATCCGATTTCGCCGAAAAGTTGTGCGTTACCTGGAAGTTGCTGCTTGTGACGCCAGATGATCTCACCGCGGTGTCTGTCATCTGGTGCAACCGCCATACGATCAAGACCAAGACGGTCACTACCATCGTCGTATTGATAGTAGATGGTCGCGTTGCCTGTCGCCTGCCCTGTGTTGTTATGAATATGATAGTCGCCATTGATACCAACACCGGGTCCACGATCAGAAAGATAGTCGGTCAACAGATCCCACTGTGTTCCGGGCTGTTTGGGCTGGCCCAGAACTTTCGTCAGATCCCAGACCATTTTGATCTGCAAACCAAACACTCGGTCGTGCTTCACGGCAGCCTGGCGAATTGGGATGTGTGGATCTTCCGCGGGCGCTGACAGTCGTGGCATCCACAGCAACGGTGTGTCGCCCACCATGAACTGCGAGTTAAGCGCGGTGATCCACATTGGCTGACCATGAACCGGCTGACCAGTGAGTGGGTCGAGTTCCGTGAAGGGTGAAATCGGACCGGGCTCGATAAAGATATCAGTGGCCTGGACTCGATGCCCGGGCTTTCCATACGGACTGGTTGTCGTCCACCCATTCTGAGCATGAAAACGATTCGCGGACAACTGCCGTATCCGGGCGGCTCGCACGCGTACCGAGCCACCGGTCTGCGGAAGAAATGCCCTTAGCTCGGCGTTCAGCAGAAGTGCCCGGTCATTGTTTGCGTCAAAGAAAGCATGAGTAGCAGTGATGGTGTTGTCTTTGAGACGAACAAGAATATTGCCTTCCAGGTAAACCTGAAAGCGAGTTTCCGCTGTTTGAAAAATATCCTGCTGCAGCGGCAGCTCACCGGATTCACTCTCCTGAGTCCAGATAACGATGCGATCTGCCGAAAGGTCAAGCACTCCGGGCCGCAACGTCTGTCCGCCAATGTCAATGGCCACACCGTCCACCAGAACATTGGCTCCCCCTCGGATCACGTACACCTGTTCTGCGGGAATCGTGTCGCGGGAAAGCGATGATTCGATCTGCAGTTGCTGATTCGAGCGTGGACGGATCTGTATCCGTCGGGACAGCGGAGTCACGGCCTCCGGCATCTGTTCAAACTGTGGCGGCGTAAACGAATCCTGACTGACCTGCAGCCCGATTGGAGTCACGTGTTGTTGACCAGGGTTCAGACGATTGATCGCTCGCTGCACAAGACTACTGGGCGCTCGTTGTGCGTCGCCTTTGCTGGAAGACGCACTGTCAGTTTCGATGGAATTCTGTGATTGGAGTCGGACGGTGTGAGACTGTTTGTTCTGCCACTGCTCGTTGTCCCGAAAGACAACCTGCCCTTCTGCATAGGCACGAATTTCATGCCCTCCTGCGATGACCGTATCAAAAACAACGAGACTCTTGCCGGAGAGACTCAGAGTGCCCTGACGAAGTTGCGCCAACCCGTCAGAGCCACGACCACCTTTAAACGCAAAGACTTTGGTGTCTCCCATCTGCCATGATTGTTCGTGCGCGGCGGACACCTGGACGTCTGCCTGAACAGGTGCGACAGCCGTCTGCGCGCATGTCAACGAAGCCGATGCTGTCAGCACCGCTGTCAGTACAACAAACGTGAGTCCGCGAAACGCAAAAAGCATGTGGGGGGACAACGCAATGCACCGGTGATCCGAGCGCACTGTGAGGCGGGAGAGAGGTCAGAGAACTTTGGGAAAGCAGAATGCTTTGAGAGACAGGATTGGCGTGGCAATGATGCAAACGTGCTTTCGCCCCAACACCTGTTGGGCAGCACATTTACAGCTGAACTATACGGTCAGACGCAAAACAGGGTCAATACCGAGCGAACACAACACAAACGCCGTAACATGCTTATCAGAAAAGACTTAAGATCACGACGGGAAGTCGGCGTGTCACGTGACGACACTAATTGAGCGTTCCTGACAACGGCAACGGCCAACACGGCTGCAAACTCCACCTTGAAACCACGCCCCGTCGCATTTCTCTTGCGACGCCCGGAACGCCGTTTTTTCGTCAACGATTCGACCAGTCGTGCCTGCAGGGAGCAAATCTCAGCCTGCTGCAGTACCGGGACACTGCAGGGCAATCGCACGTCGAGTCGACTGGTAGCGGTTTGATTTTTGCGTCGTATGAGTTCTGGTCAAGGTGCAAAATAGTTTTGCCCTGTTTTGTTGGATCAGAACGGAGTCGACGCGATGCGAACG
>JBDONA010000407.1:0-34662 GCA_039831575.1 Fuerstiella sp.
GTTCACGCCGGAGTAAATGGCCTGCCGCGGACAGGCCGGGTTTCCAGGTCGCTGCTGGTCAGCGTGATGAAGGACGAAGCACCGTTTCACATTCAGCCAGGGCTGGTGACGGTGGACATGACGCAGGATCAGCAATTGCTCATTCCACTGAAACTGACTCGTCGAGCTGGCTTTGACGCCAAAGTTGCCATCGTTTTCGCTGGTCAGCCTAAGAATGTTGACGTGCCGAAGGTCGCCATTGACAAAGGCAAGGACTCCGCCGTAGCCCGCTTTTTCTTCAAGGAAAACGCTGCGGTCGGCCCGGCTACGTTGCTGATGTACACGACCGCTGCTGTTCCTTACAGCCGCAATCCATGGCAGGTGGAACGAGCGAAGGCGAAGGTGACCCAGGCCGCAGAAAAGCTGGCTGACGAGCAAAAAGTTCTCGCCGATTCCAAAGCCGCCACCGACGCCGGGGCCAAAAAAATCACCGAACTGGCAGCCGCACTCAAGACGTATGGCGAACAGCTGAAGGTTGAACAGACTGCGCAAACAAAGGCGCAGGCGGATCTTAAGTCTGCCGTGACCGGCAAGGCCGAAGCCACAAAACAACTTCTCGCGCTGCAGGAAACACTTAGCGCCGCTGCGGCGGGCAAGCCGCCGGTAGGCAAGGAACTGGATGTGGCCATCAAAGCCGTTCAGGATGCCGCGGCGGCCGTCAATGAGGCCGTGAAACCAGTGGTGGCGCTGGTCGCGAAAATCAACGGTGTTAACGCACAGATTGCTCAGAAACAAAAGCTGGTTGCGGAAAAGAACAAACAGATTGCAGACGCACAGACCCAAATGACGGCGCAGCAACAGGTTGTCGAGCAGGCTAAAGCTGCCGTGATTGCCGCCGAAAAGAAGCTGAAGACTCGCGAAGCAGAGAAGAAAGCGGCTGACGATGTGGAAAAAAAGGCGGTAGCTGCTGCCAAGCCAAAGAACATCAACGTCCGCACCGTCGCGATACCTGTACGCCTGACCGTGCACACAACTCCCGGCAAGATTGTTGCTGCCGTTCCTGACAAGGGAGCGATCAAGAAAGGCTCCTCTGTCGAAGTGAAAGTGACTTTGACGCGAAAAAATAAATTTGCCGGGCCAGTGAAAGTGGCTTTGGTGTTGCCGGAAGGCACAATAGGTGTGACTTCCAACACGGTCGACATTCCGGCCGACAAAACGGAGGCCACGCTTTCCCTTTCCGCCGCTGCGGATGCTGCTGCGGCAGACATCGCGAACGCGGTCGTTCGAGCGACCGCCGCCGACTTCAACGGCCGCGTCGCCCATTTTGACGCTCCTATCGCCCTGAAGGTGACAGAATAATGAAACAATTCTACAGCACGTCAGTCCTCGCCGATCCAGCCTTCGGACTGCGAACGCATGTTCGTGAGGCTGTGCTTCGAACGTTGCAGCGGTCGTGTCGAAATGGTTGGCGTCTGGCGCTGTGTGCCATTGTGGCCACGCTGTCGGCGTCGACGTCCGTCCACGCTGACGAAGAAGAAAAGTCGATCACACCAGAAGACGTCAAACTCGGTCGTCCGGTGGAGTTCGAACGCGATATTTATCCTATTCTGCAGGCCAGTTGCATCGCCTGCCACAACAAGGTTAAGTCCGAAAGTGAACTGAGTCTGGAAAATGCCGCTGCCATCATGAAAGGTGGTTCCGCTGGACCCTCGATCGTTCCCGGCAAACCGGAAGAGAGTTATCTGTATCAGGTTGCCGCTCGAATCGAAGAGCCGCAAATGCCACCGTGGCCGAATGAAGTTCAGGCGAAGAAGCTGACGCCGAAGCAGGTCGGCCTGCTGAAACAGTGGATTCTGGAAGGGGCCAAAGCCGGTGCTGCAGCGTCCGCCGCCAACATGCAGTGGCAGGCGATTAACTCGCAGTTGACAGCCATCTATTCAGTCGACGCTGATCCGTTTGGTCGTTTCGTGGCGGCTGGTCGAGCCGGCACGGTCAGTATCTATGACCTGTTGGTCCAGGACGATGTTGCCTCACTGATTGATCCGGCACTCGTCAAGGATAAGTCTCCTTCGCAGACGGCCCACCGGGATTATGTTCACGCCATCGCCTTCCATCCTGAAGGTCAGCTGCTGGCAACCTCCGGGTTTCAGGTTGTGAAGTTGTGGAACCGCGACATCGACGGCACCATAACGCCGATTGCTCTGCCGAACACGACGGTCAGGACAGTGACCAGTGCGGACAGGACGCTGGCCGCCGTTCATCAGGCAGACGGTGTGATCCGCGTGATCGACCTCAGCACAAACGCTGTCGTTGGCGAAATTTCCGGCAATGATCCGGCAGCCACCACGCTGCTGGGCATTAACGGTCCGGAGAATCAGTGGGTTTCCGTTGGCAGCGCCGATGGTATCGTGAAGCTTGTGAATCGTGCAGACGGAGCGGTCGCGGCCACCAGCGAAGCCCATGGTACGAACGCCGTTGAGGCGGTGTTCATCGCAGCCGGCAACAAGCTGGTTGTGCTGCAGGAAGACGGAGCACTTCGTCCGCTGACATTTGACGCTGCTGCAAAAACGATCGTTGCCGGGGAACCTGTCAAATCCGATAAAGGGGCGATTCGCCAGATATCTCTGGCCGGTGCCATACTGTTGTGCCGCATCGAAGGACAGGCCGTGGAATTGCGGAAAACCGATTCGCTGAAACCTGCGATCAACATCTCAAGCGATACTGCCCTCGGCCATGCCGCCATTTCCACGGATGCCACGCGAGTCGTGACGGTCACCGTCGACGGCAAACCGGAACTCTGGAATGCCGCTGACGGAAAACTTCTGGCAACGCTCAATACTGACCTGTTGACCGCACGAACATTGATTCATCGGACTACGGACAAGACCGTTCGTGATGCACGAGTGACCGTTGTGAAAGCTCAGATCACCGAAGACGAAAAACGAGTCACCGAACAAAAAGCGTCTCTGACGAAGGCGGAAGAAGAACTCAAGAAAGTAACGGCTGCTGTGGCTGAAGCAAAGAAGAAGTTCGACGAGACCGTTCCCAAGACAGCAGCTGCAAAGAAGGCCAGCGCAGAAAAGCCGGAAGACGCAGCGCTGAAGAAAGCACTGGAAGCGGCCCAGAAGGCTGAGCAAACGGCCAAAGATGGCGTCACGACCGCCGACAATGCTTTGAAGTCAGCCAACAAAGGCAAGGAATTGTCCGAACAGGCCATCAAGCGAGCCGAAGCCCGGGTGGCGAAACGCAAGCAGTTGCTCGTTGGCGTCGAGCAGGAAGCGAAGACTTCGACCGACTCTCAGGCCGCATCAGACGCCGCCGCAAAGCAAACGATCACCAGCCAGTTTGCCGGCTTTGTCGGAACGTCCTTCGTCGCAACTGTCGACAACGTCGGTACTGCGCGACTGTGGAAGACCAGCGATGGAGCCGCCGTCGACGTGTTTCCGGCCGCTCTGCCGGAAGCGGCTAAGCCCGTTTTCGTGGCAGGCGGAGTCAAAGGCCTGCTGCTGCAACAGGCCGACGGGCAGCTGGCACGCGTGAATGCCTTTCCGCAGTGGAAGTTGAAACAGATTCTCGGACCGCAGGCCGACGGCCAGCCGTCCGCTTTCGTCGATCGAGTTCTGGCCCTGGCTTTCTCACCGGACGGGACCACTCTGGCAGTCGGTGGCGGCGAAGCGTCCCGCAGTGGCGAACTTAGTCTGTGGAACGTTGCGGACGGCAAGCTTCTGCGTACGTTTGAAGACGCACACAGCGATACGGTTTACGGCGTTGACTTTTCCGCAGATGGAAAACTTCTGGCGTCGGCGGCCGCAGATAAGTTTGTCAAAGTCTTCGATCTTTCCACCGGCCAACATGTTCGATCCTATGAAGGCCATACTCATCACGTCATGGACGTCAGCTGGAAAGGCGACGGGACGGCTTTGGTCAGTGCGGGAGCCGACAATGCCATCAAGGTCTGGAATGCGGAAACCGGTGAACAGACCCGGACAATTACAACTTACAAGAAACAGGTGACGTCACTGTCATTCATCGGCATGGAAGACGAATTCATCAGCTGCAGCGGCGACAAGCGAGTCTTCCGTCACAGAGCGGGTAACGGAGGCACCGTTCGCGAATTCAAGGGCTGCCCGGACTACGTCTACTGTTCTGCCACAACGGCCGATGGCGCCATCGTAGCGGCAGGCTGTGAAGATGGTGTGTTACGAGTCTGGAACGGCAAGGACGCGAAAGTCATTGCCAGCTTTGCACCGGTGACGAACTGATCGCGATATCGTTGCGTGCTGTTTGCGTGGCAATTTGATCTGCCAATTTGAGCGCCTGCTGGCTTGCCCTGAGCCATGGGTATCTACACAAATCCGAACGTTGCGTTCGAAGTGTCTGCAAGTAGTTTGGTTCATGTGTTTACTCTCCCGCATGCGGGAGAGTCGGGCTATCAGGTCCGGAGAGGGGCTGTACTATCCGCAAACATACATTCGCACCTCGACATTCAATGACCATCCCGTAAAGACGGGATGGTAAAGATGTGTAGATGCCAATGCCCCGATCGCGCGTAACGCCGGTCGACGTGCCGTTGATTTGGGATAAATGGAGCAGCGGCACTGCCCGCGCCGTACGATGCCGTGTGCATGATTTTCGCGTTTCATCCGGTTTGAACCGCCTTCCGTCCAGGTGTCCTGCTTGTTTCACAGTCGCTACACTGGAGCACGTTTCTGCCAATAATCGCGGTTCTCCGGCGAATAACTGCCACGCGGAGTGCGTCCTGGCAGAAGATATTTCGCCAGCCCGCCCTGTAAAGTACAAGACAGGCTTCCGGACCAGAGAGTTTCGTTCATCCTTTGTCAGAGTCGTTTGTTTCCCTGTCCATGGTTCTTGTTCCTGATGAAACCCCGTCATGTCATCATTGGAGTGCTGTTCTGGGCCGCTGCGGTTGGCTGCAGTTGGTACATACTGCGCACGGAATTAACCGCTCAGTCCAGTGATGTGTCAGAACTTTCTTCGGGTGTAACCCGCTGGCTGAGTGGGCAGTACCGTTATTCGCAGGCCGCCTGTGACAGACAACTGGTGGTTGCCTTGGGGGATCCCATATTTCTGCAGTCAGAGAACGGGACGTGGAGTCAGGTTGGTCTGGCAACGAACATCAACGGGCAATTCAGACGCGCCCCTGTTGTAAGCAAAACGACCGAGGTGCTGATCTACGAAGATGCGGTCGCAGCTTGCGGCGATCGTTTTCAGCTGCAGTATCACACGACACCGATGTCATTGGACTGGGTTGTCATGACCATGATTCCTCGCGAACGGCAGAAGGCGATTGCGCTGCTGATTGCCGACGAATGGAAGGCGCATCAGGAAGAAATAATGGATCGATTGCGGCCCGTCATGAAGGAAGGGCTGCGCAAGGGGATGAAAGCCGTCGAAGCCGAGCTGCCGCAGATTCTCAGAAACCACCGCGAGGAGTTTCGGAAGTTAGGCGATCGTTACGAAACGGAGATTCTGAAGGCCGAAGTCCTGCCCCTTGTTCGCGACGAAATTCTGCCGATCATTGAGGAAGAGGCGCTGCCGTTGGCCGAAGAAGTTGGCCGAGCATTGTGGAAGCGAGTGTCGCTGCTGTCCTTTACGTACAGTTATCTGTACGACAGGTCTCCATTGCCGAAACGTGATGCATTGAGGGCCGAATTCCAACGCTTCATTGACGAAGTGGCGCTGCCCGAACTTCGATCACGAAGCCATCAGTTTCTTCAGGTTACCGAAGATATCGTCAAGCGGTCCATGGAAAATCCGAAGGTCAAAGATGCGCTGAAACGCAACCTGCGACGTGTGGCGGAAGATCCGGAGTTTCACGAACTGGTCAAGGCAATCGTCCGCGAGGCCGTGGTTGAAAATCAGACGCTTCGTCTGGAAATGGAAGCGTATCGGAAAGATCAGGAAACGCGAGCAGCGTTCGGCCTTGCCGGAGATCGACTCGAACCAGTTGTTCGTCAGATTGGTGACATGATCTTCGGTACACGGGACACGGGAATCACTCCGGAGTTTTCCCGCATTCTGAGATCTCAGATTCTGAACAAAGATCGCCGCTGGTTTGTGATGGTGCCGATAGAACGTGACGTCGTTCCTGGCGAACCGATTGAGATCGTCCATGCAGACACGCCGATGATCTATCCGATGGGGTTCGGTGGCAACGACCAGAGTCCTTTAACGCCGACTCGTTGAAGGATTGAACAATGGCAAGACCGCAGCCTGATACGTCCACTCAGACGCCAGACGAGAATCCGCAGCCATTGGCGTCTACAGGAACTGAGATTGTTCTGAGTGACTTCTCTCTGTCTGCCGGTGGAAAGCCGCTGCTCGACAATACGTCTGCCAGTTTTCCGGCCGGCAAACTCTCGTTAATTCTTGGCTGCAGCGGCGTCGGAAAATCCTTGCTGCTGCGCATCCTTGCCGGACTGATTGATCGCGAACACACCGCGATCAGGTATTCGGGTGAGATACGTTTTCAAACGGATGGCGAATCCGGTGAACTACGGGATCATCGCAATCAGCCCGTGGCCGTGGTCTTTCAGAGCTTTGCGCTGTTTGACGAACTTTCTCCCGCGGAGAACATCGAAATCGCCATCGAACATTCTTCGCAGGCAGCGGCAGCCGCTTCGTCGAATCAAACGGCCAGGGAACTGCTGAAGGAACTGGCCGTTCCCGGAGACCGTCCGACCTCGGTCCTCAGCGGAGGTCAACAGCAGCGTCTGGCCATTGCCCGCGCGTTGGGGATGGACACGGACGTTGTTCTGTATGACGAGCCCACGTCCGGACTTGATACCAACACCGCTGCTCAGGTGGCAGAACTTATTCGTGAAACACAGATTCGCTTTGGACGAACCTCAATTATTGTGACTCACGACTATGCCACGTTGGTGGACGTGGCGGACCACGTGGTTGTGCTGAATCACCACAACCGCAGTCTGCAGGAATTACCGCCGGAAGACTGGGGTCGGCTTTCCGAGATTCTGGGAGTACCTCCGGAGGCAGATGACGCAGTGCTGGTGGAATTGCCGTTGCTGCAGAAAATGATCGTTCCCGTCCGGAACGCCTTCGCGGCGTCGGGTGAATTTCTGGAACAGTTTCTTCTGCTTCCGATCGCTCTGCTGCCGCGCTGGAAAAGTTTTCGCTGGGGCGCCCGTCTGACCTGGCACTATTTGAATCTTGTGGCCGGCCTGTCGGCGTGCGTTTATATTTCGATCGCAGGCATGATCATCGGCTTTGTGGCGCAGGATTTTATCTTTCGTTATCTGCCGTTCCGGCAATATACGGAACCATTGCTGATTGAAAATCTGCTGCACGCCACCGGCTTTTCTTTGTACCGCTTTCTGGTGCCGATTCTGTGCACGATTCTGATTGCGGCACGCTCCGGGGCGGCTGTGGCCGCCGACGTTGGCAGCAAAGTGTATGGAAATCAGCTCGACGCGATGAAGACCATCGGCATGGATCCGTTGCGATCGGTGCGGACACCGATCCTGTACGCATTTCTGGTCGGCACGCCGTTGCTTACGTTCTTAAGCTATGGAGTTGCCAGCATCACCAGTTCCGTGGCTTTTCTTTCGACTCACGCTTCGGAAGGCATCGCTTTCTGGGACGCTCATTTCCACCGCGAGCTGCGACTGCCGGCATCCGTTTTCTATAAGGGCACCGGCTGGTTAGTGACAAAGCTGCTGACTTGTGCTGTGGGCATCGCGATGATTTCCTGGAAGTGTGGGGCTGCTCCGAAACAATCAGCGCCCGACATCAGCCGAGGCGTCACACGGACGATCCTGTGGTCGACGCTGTTCACGCTGATGGTCCATTTCGTGTTCTCATTATTGGAATTCAAAGCCCCGCAGTAGCGTCTGGTTGGGTTGCATTAATGAATCGTTGTTTAGTTGTGTGGCCGGGGTTGGAGCGACGTACGAGTGAAACCCCGGGGCCGGCAGTGCCGGTTTGATTCTCCTTCGCAGGCTCAGTCCAGCCCACGGCCACCCACCACAATCCGTTTCGGCACTCTCTCGTTGATGTCCAATGTTTCCGGTTGCTGGAACTGTGTCACTATCGGTAGACTTTCGCCATCGTCCTGATGCTGTGCACGTGCGTCTTTTCTGAAGTTGTTGCACAGTCCGGCACGCATCTCTGTGACGACCGGCGAGAGCGGATATCAGCAGTTCCCGAGCGGCAACTCGAACAGACCGTCGAAGACGGTGCAATGACAGGCAGGAGGCCAACAGATGAAAAACGTTTTTCGGATTCTGATGTTTGTCGGCGCGTTTGGGCTGGGAGCACTTGCTGATCGTTGGGTGTTGTCGCCCAAGGACTCTTCCACGACCATCGATTCGCGTTCCTTCACGGACGCCGACTTCATCGACGCTGTCGCTCCGAGTGTTGCTGTGGTGCGTGATGGCGCTGGTGACGGCATTTCGTTGGCCTCATTCGAAGAGTTTGCCGAGACCCGGCAGCCTGCCGCCTCCGAAAACGCCGCGCAAGTGGGTCCGTCCCGGAAGGTGTCGCGGGAACAAGTGCGGACGCTGATTGAAGAACGTTTTCCGGGTTTGTCCCATGAAGCTGTGGCCGGCTGGACCGACGCGTACGAAGACGTTCCTCTGAACGAATTGCATCTGCTGCTGGAACAACGGAAGGGGCTGCCATCCATTCTTCCCCGAAAATCCTTTCTTTCAAACGTCCCGTCTGAAATTGGGGAGTTGCGGCCGACGCCAGTTGGCACCGGGGGGCGTTCAGTATCCGCTGCGACAGTCATTCAGCAAAATCTCCTGCACGCGGCGACGCCGGGCTTTCGTAGACGACGAATCATCACGCAACTTGATTCATTCGCAAATACGGCTGACTCCGCAAATGGGCTGCGACAGAGTGACGTCTTCGATTTGCAGCCTGGTAAAGTGCATCGTTCTCAGCAGCCGTTCCACATGGCCATTGCCGATCATCCGGAGTTGATGTTTCAGCTGGAGCCTGGGAATCTGCTGACTCGCAACGGCACGTTCGTTCGTCTGCCGGATGGACGGCTTGGGATACAGAACAAAGACGGGGCTGCAGCACTGTTATCTCAGATCACGATTCCAGCAGATGCTGGTGCCATTCGCGTCTCAACTTCCGGTGCTGTGCATTTTGAAGACGCTGGTGGCCAGCTTCAGGCCGCTGGTAAACTGAAGCTGGCCATTGTCACCGGATTAGCTGACTTTCAGAGTGCGAATGGCGTGTTTTTCACCACGTCGACGGAGCCGTCGATGATTCCCAACTCCGATCTGACTCCCGTTGTGACCAATGCGTTGGAAGCCTCCAACGTTGACATTGAGCACGAGTGGAAGCTGGCAGATCATTATGAGCGGTTGATTGGTCAATAAGGCGTCGCTAAGTCCAAAATGCGAAGCTGATCCCGGCGCCGAAGTGGTGCCACTTCGATGAGTCTGCAATCATCTCCCGCAGGCGCACGTCAGCGAAGACACACACAGGTAAATCGACAAGGAAATTGGAATGCGGGTTAACGTGTCCGGCTGCACTCTGGAATTGCTGCAGGGCGATATTGTCGAGCAAACGGTGGACGCCATCGTAAATGCTGCGAATGCGGAGCTGGCCGGAGGTGCTGGTGTCGATGGAGCGATCCATGCCGCTGGTGGACCGGCGATCATGGATGACACGAAGACGAAGCATGCTGACGGATGTCCCACGGGCAGCGCCGTGGAATCAGTGGCGGGGCTGCTGTCGGCGACACACGTCTTTCACGCCGTTGGGCCGGTTTGGCGTGGTGGCAGAGAAGGCGAACCGGAACTGCTATCGTCGGCCTATCGAAAGTGTCTGCAACTGGCGGTCGATCACGATTGCGGAAGCATCGCATTCCCTGCCATTAGTGCCGGCGTCTATGGTTATCCACTCGATCTGGCGGCCAACGTCGCGTTAAAGACCTGCATCGATTTTCAGAAATGGCACAAACAGCCGCGCGACGTCCGGTTCGTTCTGTTCAGCGAAGGTGTGTTCGGAGCCTTTGCTCGTTCGTTGGAAACGCTGGTCGAGATGAAGTGAATGGTGCTGCAGAGGGCACCCCGGTTCTCTACTGCAAAAACAATTTGCCGATGCCCCAACTGCCGACGATTAGCAGGCTGATGCAGGACGCAATCAGGAATGTGTCCCAGAGCTTGCCGGGGCGCAGTCGTTTGTCCGTTTCACGATAGCGGAAGTACATGGAACTGAAGCCGATGATCGGCAGCATGGTCGCCTGGGTGACACCAGCGATCGCCACCAGTATCACAGGCTTCGGGAATAAGAGATACGCCACAACACAGGCCAGCGGCAGCACGACTGAAAAGATGGTGACCATCTTCCTGCGGGCATCAGAATCGGCTTCGTTTTTACGCAGGCCAATGACACTCAGAAAGTCGGACACCATGCGGGCGTTACTGGCGTTGGCCACCAGGTACGTGGAATACAACACTGCGATGGCTCCGCCGAGGAACAGCCAGCGAGCGTAGCTGCCGAAAATCGGCACGTAGCTTTGTGCCAGCGTGCTGACCATGCGGTCGCCTTCGGGGTTGCGCCCTTCGGAATGCAGGACGGCCACGCCCATCAGGAAGAAGGCTGCGGTTGCGATGGTGTAAATCACCATTGACGCGAACGCGTCGTACTTCATTACTTTAAACCAGCCTTTGGCTCGATTAAGCCATGCGTCCGTATTTTCGCGGGGGCCCACCGAACGAGCGTAGCCTTTCTCTAGGCACCAATACGGGTAACTGATCAACTCTGTTGCCCCCACGCCGATAATCCCGAACGTCGCGAAGGCGGTTACCAAAGCGTTGGGCACATCCGGAAACCCAAAACTAAGCCCCTGCAGCAACATGTCGGTAGAAATTGCGTAGCGATCTGTCATCTGCAAAGCGATCACGTTGCCCATGGTGATAATTGAAAACGAAACAACTAAGGTCACAGAAAACCGTTCGATCAGTTTGTAGCGACCAACAAACAGCACTGCGGCGGTCAGCAGTCCGACAATGATCACCCAGATTTTGTCATCAATCGTACTGAACTCGGTCAGGCTGTTGCCCTCGGAATCCTTCAGCGGCTGACCAGCCTTTGCCAGGCGAACCAGTTCGACACCGCGTTCACCCAATCGCTCAAGGTCCTGGCTCACCCAACTCATGCGGGACTGCTGGATTAATAACGCCTCAGGTGAAAGTGAGGCGAGTTCGCCGGCGATTCCCGGTGTGTTGACGGGTGGTTCTCCAGCCTGAAACAACTCCCAGTCGGCAAAGGCCCGAATGTCATTCTCCGCCGGCGTTCGTACTGCGACATCGAAATCGCCGGTGATGGGAATTGTCAGTGAGAGTGCCTGGCCAACGCCACCGACGATTCCACCAAGTTGTCCGATAGTGGTCAGCATCATGAATCCCCACAACATCACGACCCAGTTCACACGACTGCCGCGAGGACCGGGAACTCGATTGAGCGAAGACAACGTTGTTTCGCCGTGGCTGATCGTGAACCGCCCGAGTTCCAGCTGGACGAAGATTTTCACGACGCAGCCCAGCAGGATCAGCCACAGCAACGCAATACCCGCTTCCGCACCGGTCTTCGTTGTCATGATCAGTTCGCCGGATCCAACGATGTTGGCCGCGATGATCAGTCCGGGGCCCACCTGTCGCAGAATATTTCGCAGCGTCGTCGGTGGCTCGACGATGTGTTCTGCTTTGCGGCGATCGGCAATAGTGGATTCGGCAGGTGTCGGTTCGGCCATGGAAGCGTCGTTTCAATACTTTGGGTGAACGCCGTTTGCGGTGGGCTGTTGATGAATTGTTGTTTTCACCATCGCGGTTTCTCTGCTCTGGTCGCTACGGAATGACCCGGAGCCTGAAGTTCACGTCCGATTCACAGTCTCGGGATCCAATGGATTCAGAACAACGTTGATGGTTCGACCTCATCATCTTCGTCACTGGCGTCTTCATCCTCAGCAACAGAATCAAAGTTCTGCTGTCTGCTGAGCGTCGTGGTTGCGTCGAATGGTGCAGTTTCGATTGCTCCGTCCGCGCCAATGCGAGTGAGGATTTCGATTCGCTGGGCAGCGTCATCCAACTGACGATGACATTGCCCCAGAAGGCCCATGCCCCGTTCGAATTTCTGCAACGCCACTTCCAGCGGTTCCTGGCCGGATTCCAGAACCTGCACAATTTCCTGCAGTTCGTCCATGGATGCTTCGATTGACGGCTCGGTGTCCGCTTTTTTCTTTTTGCCACCTTTGCCCTTGGCCATCTTGTTTGCTCTCAGGTTGCTCGCTGTTATATCGCTACTGGTTCTGTTATCTGCCTTCGACAGGTGAAGACTCTATGCCGGAACGATGTCATTTGGAAGCGTCTTAACCGCTTCGACAGGGACAAATGGTCGGGAGTCTTTTTCGGACAACGATCATCCCAATGCCAGACGTAAATAATCCGGCAAAGACTCCCGACCCTCTCGTTACTCCGTACCCTTCCCGGACACAGTAACCACATCCAGAAGTTCCTGGCCGCGTTGCAGTAACAGCTCGCGCGCCGACGTCAGCACTTCGATCGAAGTCTTTTCCAGGGCCGGAATTTTTACTCGGTGCAGCACCTGGTTAATACGAAAGAAGATGCGATCGTCATCCACGTAGTCCTCAAGAAATCGCTCTTCCAGGAAGCGATCGATGAACCATGCCAGCCGATCGGTCTGTCTGGTGGCCATTTGATTGACGGCACGTTCAACCTTTCTGGAGTCAACCAGACTCATGGCCGCGTAATAGCGATCGAGCAGCGTTTCGTCCTTTGCTGCTAACGCGGCGTCAAGCATCAGTTCCACGACGATGTGCCCCAGGAACCCCGGCCGATGATCGTACTTGTCCGGCATGTGACGGCGAAACTGCGCCGCCAGAATGGCTTCCATCTGCTGGAACGACTCGCAACGATGAAAGGCGTCGTCGTCGCGATGATGCTGGAGAATCCCTCGACCAATGTCGCGGACATCGTTGCAGTCGGTTGCGTCGACGACTGGCTGCACCAACCGACTGCGGGCACGGACGCGGCGATTCACCACACTCAGCCAGTCCGGGACCGCTGTTCCCGCCAGAAACAGGGGGCAATCGAGAAATTGATATCCATGAGCAAGATAGTTCATTGATCGAGTCGGAAACGCTGGTGTCAGGCAGAAAGTCGACCAGCCATGGTAGGAGCAAACAGAATCTGAGCCTATCGCAATCGGCGACGGACCTCGGATTTGTGCGACTGGATTCACAACGACACGGCTTCGTGCAATCATGATGTAACGAATATCACAACAGGAACCATGTTATGATCCAAAAACATCGCTGTGGCGACCGTCAGAAACCAACCGGTCATGCTCAGGCAGAAAATCCCGGCCCCAAGGAACTGCGGGGGCTCGCATTGCGTGGCTTGTGGAATCGTAACCTGCGTTCGGTCGCTGCGGTTGTGATCGCCTGCAGCACAACCATTGTGCAGGCCGCAGACTGGGCACAGTTTCGAGGGCCCAACTGTACCGGGATTGCTGAGGCATCCGGTCCGTTGCCCGAAAAGTTCTCATCCACAGAGGCCGTCCGATGGAAGGTGGAACTGGGTGATGGAATTGGCTGTCCGGTCGTGGCGGCGGGGCGACTGTTCACATCGGCGATGATCGACGATAAGACTGTCGGACTTTTTGCGTTCGACGCAGAGTCCGGCGAGGAACTTTGGAAACGTTCCTGGCCGGCAGGTGACGTCGACGAAATTCATGAAACAAACAGCCACGCTGCGACAACGCCTGCAGCCGACGCCGAACGAGTGTATTTCTATTTCAGCACGCTGGGCATGCTGACCGTTGATGCGGCGACCGGACAGGACGTCTGGAAGAAAGAACTGCCGGTTCCGTACTTCGTATTTAAGTGGGGGGCCGGAATGTCGCCCGTTCTCTACAAAGATCTGCTGCTCTTCTGTCAGGACGATGACCTGAATCCGGCCTTCTATGCGTTCGATAAACGAACGGGTGAACTGCGTTGGACGGATGATCGCAGCGACATGGCGGTCAACTATTCGCACCCGGTGATCTGTCAGGCGGATACGGGCGACGAGATCGTTGTGGCCGGCACCGGACTGCTGGTGGGGTACGATCCAGCGACAGGGCAACGATTATGGTTTGCCCGAACGCTGTTGCGAAACATCAAGACGACTCCGGTATGCGCCAACGGAATTATCTACATCTCGCTGCAAAGTGGAGGCATTGCGAATCAATGGCTGGCATCAGTCGATCGGGCCGAAACCGGCAATAGCGACGACAGGATCACCAGGGATGAAATACAGGCATTCGTCGGTAAGCGACCGGTCCCGGAAGGCTTTTACCGCAAGACATTTGGTCGCGGCGATCTGGATGGCGACGGTGATCTGGAAGGACAGGAACTGGACATTGCCTTTCTGAATCCGGACAACTTCGCGGGGGCTGCCTTCGACGCAAGAGACCCGGCCGCCGAATTTATCCTTGCCGTCAAAGGCGGCGGACGCGGCGATGTGACGGAGACTCACGTTCTGTGGAAGCACCGTACAAAGCACACTGATCACATTGTGTCACCGTTGGTTGTGGGCAATCGCATGCTGCTGGTCAAGGGGGGCGGCATTGCCACCTGCTTTGAGACAAAGACTGGTGAGGCTCTGTTCGGCCCGACTCGCATTCGAAACGAGGGCAACTATTTCGCGTCGCCTGTCTACGGCGATGGGAAAATCTACATAGCCAGTGAAAACGGCAGAGTCGTTGTTCTGAAGGACGGCCCTGAACTGAATGTGCTTGCGGTGAACGACATGGGCGATTCAATCCTGGGGACACCCGCCATCGCTGCTGGCGGGCTGTTCATCAGAACTCGACGGGCCATCTACAGAATTCAGAAGATGGATGTGCCTGAGTGAAGATCGAACGTTGTGGCTGATGGCAGCACCCTCTTTGCGCTGTCTTCACAACGAGTGTGACGAGTTGGATTCTGAGTCCTCTTCGACAACACACCAGTTCCACTGGTGAGAATCGAAAAGGTCTTGCCGTTCTTTGTGTATTGCCGCGGATCCGGGCATCTTTGCGGGAACCGCAGAATATCGAACAAGGAATTTCCAATGATGAAGTAGGACTTTATTTCCGTACTTCTGCCTTCGATATTCCTTGTTCGACATTCGACTACTCACAACAGTGTTCTGCCCACCTGATTTTCGGGCGGTCGTCTACTGCGAGTTACGCCGACGTGTGGCCGCGGCGAACGTCTTTCCCCTTGGGAGAGTTGCTTTCCCACGAGCCCGGTGACCAAATCTTTTTGAAGATTGCTCTGACGGAAACGGTTCAGTCGAACGCCGCGGCGGTCCTTACCGTGATTTCACACTCAACGAAAGAATCGTCGGGCCGTTTTTGGGCAGTTTTTATTTTCCTGAAGACAACTTTTTTCTTCCTCTGAATGACCTGCCGTACGACTTATACTCGATTCATTCCAGGCATGGTTCACCGACGGTAAACTGTGCAATGTGATTTTTTCCCTGATTTTTATCGATTAAGTCCGACCACGGGGCCGATCCAATGCCGCTGCAACTTATTCGCCCCGATGCTGCCGACATGGTGCTGCGCACTTTCGAACGGCCCATCCATCCTGAACTTTTCGATTCGGCAAAGCAATGTACGATTCGTTTTGGCGGTCAAAAGGCTCAAATGCGCTTGGGTCCAACGGGGCATCTGTTGGAGTTTCAGACGGAAGAATCCATCGTCACCGAGGTGGTTGCCACGAAACAAGAAGGGTTTCCGGAGCATCTGAAAGTGATTGATCGACGGCTAATCGGTTATCGCACGCACATGATTGACCTGCCGCATGTGAGATACCACTGCAGTTATCAGCTTGAGAGTGTCCCGTTGGACGTCTATCTGCAGTTGCACCGGGAATTCGAAATCGATGCCCAAAATGCCACCGCGTCTCTGATCGTACCGGGAGCAACTCCGCAAAGTCCGGACTGCATCAGTCTGTTGAAATGCGACGTGCTGCAGGAAGGACTCGTGGTTCATGCCTTTCACACGTTTCCCGAGAACGCCGCGATTCTGCGGACTCAGACGCTGTTTGAACTGCTTGATTGCTAGAGCGCGCTCAACCGAAGTGTAGCGACTTCCGGCACCGTTCAGCTGCGAAATTGCTTGACGGCCCCGCTACACGTCCGTGCGACACGCACTGACTGTGCGTTACTCTTGTGAGCTCAAGCTGCTGATTTCCGAGGGCGACAGGACGCGGTTGAAGACAGCAATTTCGTCGAGGCGACCTTCCCAGTTGGAGTCATTGTCGCAACGGCCGCCAAAGAAACATCGGTCGCTCGTGATTCGAGCGTCAGAAGGTACGACGCTGTCAATATCCGGATTTGGATCTCCGTTCAGATATACTCGGACGTTACGACCATCGCGGACCAGAGCGACATGATTCCATGTCCAGCGGGCAATCTCTGTGGATCCGACCAGCGGACTGGCACTGTCGCCGCGTGCAAACAGCAATCGCCCGGGCTGTGTGGCAGTTCCGCCGAGCCCCAGATGTTCACTACCTGCACTCAGTCCGTTGTCGTGGCCACGAGAGAACATCCAGCCAGCGACTTCGCGGGCATCGTTTGGCATGCCGTTCCAGAACCACATTGTTACCGTATACCCGTCATTCAATTCCGGTAGCCGAGTCAGCATGCGATCGCCCGCAAAATGGGCTGCCCGGTTGGTTTCTCCGTCGGCACACAATTTGTCCGAAGCCGGACCTTCCAGAAAATAGGCGACGGCTGGTTCGTAATGTCCATCCCGTCCATTACCGGAGGAATCGACGGCGTACGATCCGGCCATTTCGTCCATCCGCCACCATGCCAGCGGTTTGGCCCTGGCAATGGCGACCGCGGCAGGCCCCCGACTCTGCCGATACTGACGTCGTGGCTTCGCGGCAGATCTTTCCAATAGCTGCAAAGCTAATTCGGTGATTTTCGGTTCCGCCTGCATTTCAAGGCCCGCGGAACGGGCGGCCCATGTATTGTAACCTCCCAGCAGGTGCTGTTCCGGCGGAGGTATATAACCGTCGCCGCCGTTGGCAAGCTCGATGACCATCGTTTTCGGCAAAGGACTCTGCAGCTTCACTTTCAGTCCGGTGAGCGCGTACGTTTCGTTTGGTGTAGTGGCGATGCCGATGTCACCGATGCGAATGCCCTGAACGACGATTTCCGTCGTTTGGCGATCGTGCAGGATGATTTGTTCCAGGGCGTAGACTTCTTCCTGGGTCTTCGGCGGACGATCGCCCAGTTCGGCGACAATTTTCTTCGCCCAATCCAATCGCTGCAGGTCCGGCACACGATACTTCAGTACGGGTCTGGCTTCAGCCATGGCAAGGTCAGCGTCTGACTTGTGCTCGATTGTTTTGTACGCCTTCACCGCGATTTCAAGCAGTCCCTCTGTGTATTTTTCGATGGTCTTGAACGGGTCCTGTTCGGCGGCAGGCTGTTTGTAGTCCCGACGCCAGATATCGCCACTGCAGCCGTGGGACATGATGCCGACAAATGGCGGGTGATCTCCGTCGGGCCTGCCCAGCTTTTCCTGCAGCCCGTCACTGAACAGGCCGAAGTAATCTGCGGCCAGCGCCTTTTGACCAGAGAAATAATGCATCGAGAAGTTCGCCAGAACAGCAATCGGCCGACCATCCAGCGCCTGCAGCGAGATCATTGAGAGATCCGGATCTTCCGGGCCGGACTCACCGATGACGTCGTCCCAGTTGCGGCCTGCATGCATGCTGGCGCGAACCGTCATGTTGCCGAAGGGATCGACTGCCAGTCGGTCCGGTCGACGAATCCAACGCCTTAGCGCGGTGAAGTCGGCTGCGTTCTCGACGGCCCAGCCAACTTTGGCGGGCTCCAGGTTGGCGGCCGCTTTTACTAATGCGTCGACGATGCCCGCTCGGAGCACCGGCAGGTAATCGGTATCTGCATCTGTGCCCAGTGCTCCCATTGACGACGGTGCGGTGTGTGTATGTGTCGCCGAGATCAGGATTCGATTGGGCTTCAAACCAGTTCGCTGCGATGCCAGTTTCTTGGCTTCGTCCAGCAGAGGTCGTGGCATCATGCAGCTGTCGACGACCACAATCCCGATCTGTTCGCGACCGTCATCCAGCACGATGGCTCGAGCATTGATGCGGGTGACCACTTCCGACGCGCTGCGACTTGTCATGCCTCCGTTGACCAGAACTGGAAACTTTGATGGCGTCACGTCGACAACGGCGGCGCCCGCTTTCAGTTCGGCGTTGACGTGATTTGCCGAAACCACGAATGCGGCAGCAATGGCAGGGAAGATCAAAAGTCGCATGGGAATGCCCTTCAACTGGTGAGCCGGGTGAGAACGCAGAACTCCCTTTTACGGCACACGTGTCCCATCGTCAAACTGCTGAAGAATGTTCCGCATAGGGCACCACGGATTTCAGGCGACCCTCTGGCCATCTAATTGCCGCTGCGAATCATCGCTTCGGCTTCTGCAAGAATGTTCTCCATCTGTTCCGTGGCGTACTGAACAGAGCAGACGGCTTGCTGAAAGTTGGTGTGCGTCGACGCACTCCATGCGTCCTGTTGAAACTGTTCAGCTGCCTTGCGGAGCTTTCCAATCTTCTTGCGAGCAAATTTGAAGTAAGCGCGCGGGTCATCCGTTTTTGACTCAATCGCACGGCTCATGTCAAAGACCGATCGCACAATCCCCATCAGCTCCGGGTAGTCTTCAACTTCGTCGCAGTGTTTGATGAATGTCCGCACCATCCATGCGTGCGCCATCGTCTTTTGAAAACGTTCGACAAGCTGTGACAGGGCAGGATCAGACATGGCAGCATCTACAGAGTGTTACGCTGATTTGTGGCCGCGAAAGACGCGTTTCGACCTGACAAACCGGCACGCCCACGAGCCAGAACGGTTCGCGAAACCAAGTAACGTTTCTTTATTCGTCAGCGTCTTCAGATTGATATTGAATCAGGCTGTGAATCGTGGTGTCTCCCAACTGTCGACGGCCATTGAGAAATGCGAGCTCTATCACGAATGCCGCGCCGACGACGGCTGCTCCCTGTTTTGTCGCCAGTTCCAGGCACGCTCCGATCGTGCCGCCGGTGGCCAGCAGGTCGTCAACCAGCAATACGCGGTCAGTTGGTTCGACCGCGTCGCTGTGGATTTCCAGAGCGTCGGAGCCGTATTCCAGATCGTAATGCAGTGTCTCTGTGTCAAACGGCAGCTTCCCCGGCTTTCGTACCGGCACGAAAGCCGCGTCCAACTCCATGGCCAACGGAGCGCCAAAGACGAAACCTCTGGCCTCTGCGGCCAACACAGATGTAATGTTGGCATCCCGAAATGGTTCGGCCAGCCGGCGGATCACTTCCTTCATTGCCGTTGCCGACTTCAACATCGGTGTAATGTCACGAAACATGATTCCGGGCTTGGGGAAGTCTGGAATGGATCGGATGTATTCTTTGAGGTCCATGACGACTTTGGTCTTTTTTCAGTTTGCTGATCAACGGTCCATGGCAGGGAATGTACTTAGGCGAACTGCGTCTGTCACGGCACCGGCTTGTCGGAACTGTCTTCGGCCCGATTGTCCGTTGCAGCGGACTCCAGCTGCTGCAGTTGTCGGCGGCAATCTGTTAACTCGCGTTGGACGGTTGCATCGTGTTGATACAACTTAATGGTGGAACGCAGGATCACGGCAGCCCGAGCGATGTCGTTGTCCCTGGCCACCGCCCTGGCCCGGTCGCGCATGGTGGCCACAAAACTGCGACGACCGGCGACGTTCTGGGCGCCGCTCCAGTCATGCAGTGTCGCCGCCACGAATTCGGCAAGATAAGCGTACATCGGGTCGTCACGAATGATCTCATGTATCGTTTCCAGTTCCGTACGTCCTTCAGAGATATCGCCGCTGTCGTATGTCTGAAAAGCGTGGTGAACCAGACGTTGTATTTCTGAGTCAACGGAAGGGTCACTCGGGGTTGAAATGTTGATGTTGCGACAGAATTCGTACTGATCAACCTGGCGAATCCATGTTTCCAGATCGGCACGACGATCGGGGAGCGTATCGGCCTCCAGCATCGGAATGAGAGTTTCATCGCGAATTCTCAACCATGCCGGGGTCGCGTCACCTGACAGCGTCTCTTCTGCCACGGCAAGTTCTTCGCCGGGATCAGGTGCCGTTTCTCTGGACAGGTAGATTCCCGCCGCGATCACGATTGCAAACAAAGCCAGCAGGACGAACGTATTGTCAAGGAACTTCGCAACCGGCGACTGCTGTAACTGTCGCTCAATATCATCCCGCACGAAGTTCCGGACCATTGTTGCCGAACCTGGACGTTGCTCTGCCTCCCCATCATCGGCATCCGCCCCGACAGTGTGGTCGGACGCGCGGTCGGCGGTATGGTCCGCCGCAGCTTGGGCACGGGTCACATCGGTTTCCGCATTGGCTCGATTGGAGAATTCGATCCGTGCCCGTGCGTTTTCCAGCTGTTTGATGGCGACCAATCCGTCGGGAAATCGGTCTCCCGGTTTCTTCTCCAGAAGTGTGCAGACGAAGTCTTCCAGCAGTCTGGGAATATCGGGAACGTAATGGCTCGGTTTGTCGAATTGTGCGAACTGATGTTTGTGCAGAATGTCGTTGGCCATTTTTCCGGTGAACGGCGGTCGGCCGGTCAGCATGGCGTACATCACGGCGCCAAGGGAATACAGGTCGCTGTGTTTGGTGGCGCGTTGTCCGCGAGCCTGTTCGGGGGACATGTATTCGGCTGTTCCCACAACGCCGCCCGTGCGAGTCAGTCGGGTCGTGGCAAATATGTGTGCGACGCCGAAATCCGTCAGCTTGATGGTGCCATCTTTCGTCAGCATCAGATTAGACGGCTTCAGGTCCCGATGCACGATACCGGCGTTGTGTGCGGCTTTAAGTGCCAGGGCGATCTGCAAAGAGATCTCAATGACCTCCTGCCATGGAAGCTTCTTTCGCCGCGAAATCAATGCGGTCAGAGTTTCGCCGTCAACGTACTCCATCGAATAATAGTAGCTGCCGTCATCGGAGGTTCCGTTCTGAAACAGTTTGACGATGTACGGACTGCTGAGCGTCTTCAATGCCTCTATTTCGCGAGAGAATCTGATGACGAAACCGTCCTCGCGAGCCATCGAGGCGGGCAGCACTTTGATGGCCGCTTCCTCACCGGTTTCTTCATGAATGCCCAGATAAACGTTGCCCATCCCGCCAGAGCCGATTTTACGGCTGATTCGGTATGAGCCGATTCTGTCCGGGTGCATGTCTTGCAGTCTGAATTGAGATTAGGAAGTAAACCGCGAACCGGACAAACGAAAACGATGGACGACAGAATGATAAGCTCTGAAGACATCATTCTGCCATCCCACCAATCCGTCACAGGTCTAACCAGGCTGGTGTCTCTGACCATGCGGGCTGTGGTACAGAATCCGGACCCGCTCGTGTTGTCGCCAACCCTGACTCAACGACACTACGTTTACCCGCACATGCAGTTTAACAAGTGTGGCAACAGGGGCGTTTGACGGAATACTGACAAAAAACAACGCGTCGTCGTCTTCTGAGTGTGGCCCCCGCACTCGTGAGGCCGATTCGCAGTGGACTTTCATCATCTTTCCGTAGACAATCGAGGCCTCTCCTTCTCAGGTGCCCACCCATGAGCCACGCTCAACACGCCTTCTCGGACTATTACCCGCTGGTCAACGAAGGACTGACGGTCTGTAGTCGTCGAAATATGTTGAAGGCCGGGCTCGCGGGAATCGCAGGGCTGTCAGTTCCGGATCTGCTGCAGACTCGTGCAGCCGCTGTCGATCTCGGCAAACCGATGAGTCAGAAAAGTGTCATCCTGTTGTGGATGACCGGTGGTCCCAGTCATATTGATACCTGGGATCCGAAACCGGACCGACCGTTCAATAATCGCGGGCCGTTCGCGCCGATTCCCACGGCGCTGCCAGGAACATTCATTTGCGAGCATCTGCCGAAGCAGGCTGCGATGCTGGACAAGTTCACGCTCATCCGTTCGGTCGACCCTCGCAAGAGCAGTCACCAGCCGAATCAGGTGATGCAGACCGGCAATCGCGAAGCGGCGCCACGCACAAATCCTAAAGGAGACCGCCACCCGGCGATCGCTTCGATCGTAGCGAAGCATCACGGCCCCAACCATCCGTCGATGCCACCGTACGTCGCCTTCATGAAACACCCAACGCACATTGCGTGGGGCGGATGGCTGGGCAAACAATACGACCCGTTTATCGGAGACAAGGCTTCAGTGCTGCCGCAGTACGACTTGTTGGGTAAGTCTCTCAACCGAACGACCGGCGCGGACCTGTTCCGGCTGCCGGGGCAATTGGACGTGGATCGGCTGTCCGACCGACGCTTACTGATGAAGGATCTTGACCGAATTCGCAGCGGGCTTGATCAGTCCGGTTTGATGAATGCGGTCGATCAGTACGGACAGCAGGCCTTTGACATGGTGCTGGGACGGCGCGCCCAAAAAGCGTTCGATCTTTCGTCCGAACCGGAAAAGTATCGCCAGCGTTACGGTGATCATCTGTGGTGTCAGCAGGCACTTTTGGCTCGACGCCTTGTCGAAGCGGGTGTTAGCTTTGTCACGCTGGATCTGAGTCATCACACGGCATCCGGCACCTGGGACAACCACGGCATTCCCGGTGGCGTTTACGGAGGAATTTCGAAGGGACTTAAACCATTGCTGCCGCTGTTCGACCATCTGTTGACGACGCTCGTTTCAGATCTGGACGAACGCGGTCTGCTGGACGATGTACTGGTGATTGCGATGGGCGAATTCGGCCGCACTCCAAATATGGGCACGCAGAACAGTGTCGACGGCCGGAATCATTGGCCTGTTGTCATGTCCATGTGCCTTGCCGGGGGCGGTCTGCGTCACGGCCAGGTGATTGGAGCCAGCACCAACGATGGTGGTACGATCAAGGAACGTCCGGTCACTCCGGCAGACCTGGCAGCAACCATTTACCGACACATGGACGTTCCACTGGACGGCACCTATCTTGACGAACGCCAGCGACCTCGGTACTTCGTGGATGAGAACGGTCAGCCGCTGTCGGAGCTGTTTTGAACTCATTTCGAAGGTTTCTCACGTGAAGCTGTTGACCAGTTGTTTCGCTGTACAGGGTTTGACAACGCTCCGAAGCGGTGGTTTCCGCTGTGCGGAATACAGTTGTCTCTCCATTGCCGTGTGTCTTGTCGTGACGTTGGCGGCGCCGACGTTGCCTGCGGATCACTGCATCGGTCCGGCCAGAGGGACGTTGGTGATTGTCGGCGGTGGGGACCGGGACGGTTTCGTCTTCAAACACTTCGTCAAACTGGCTGGTGGCAGAGATGCGAAGCTGGTGATCGTGCCGACGGCGTCTTCCAGTAAGGCGGAGTTCGACTATTTCGGGCACAAGTCAGCAACCTTTGCCCGCGAAGTTTGCGAAATGTCGAATGTGACCGTCGTCCACACCCATGACCGGACAGAAGCCGACACCGCAGCGTTCGTTCAACCGATTCGTGACGCGGACGCCGTCTGGTTCACCGGAGGTCGGCAATGGCGGATTGCGGACGCGTACCTGGGGACACTGACTGAGAAGGAATTTCGATGTGTGCTGCAACGTGGCGGCGTCATCGGCGGCAGTTCAGCAGGTGCGTCGATTCAGGGTTCGTTCTTGGTTCGAGGTGATACCAGTGGCAGCGGGATTCTGATCGGTGACCACCAGTGCGGGTTGGGTTACATTAAGAACTCGGCCATCGATCAGCACGTGATTCCCCGGAAGCGCCAGCAGGGATTGATCGAAGTCCTTACGGATCCGGACGGAAAGATGGAACCCCGCATCGACCGCCATGCGTTGTTGGGCATCGGGATTGACGAAGGTACGGGGATTGTCGTTGTCGGCAACCAGTTTAACGTCGTTGGAAAAGAAGACGGAGTTGTATTGCTCTACGATCCAAAGACGTGGACTTCAGAATCCACGGACAGCGACAGGTACATGACGTTATGGATTGGTGCGAGGTACGATCTGGGGAAACGATGTGTCATTAGCCGCGGTACGCCGCCACCTCCTGCGGTCGCCACACCGTCAGAATGTTTCTGAAAACACATCGTCATAATTGGCTGTCCTGGGTGGCGTCGTGTCCAGCAGCTTGGGCCGTACGTCTGTATCGAAAGATCTGACGGTCAACGGCTGGCCATCTTCTGTGCCGGGCTGTAAGACATTCGTGGCATGTACTTTGTATGTTCCCGCCTCGAATACAACGGGAAGATTCCACGGGAAGTCGTCCGGGGAACCGCCATTCGTCAGTCCGGATTCGATAGATTCGGTGACAATGAAACGTGACGTGTTTCGACGCACGGCAGCATCAATGCTGGCGGCGCGGTGTTTAAACAGATCCTGCAGAATCAACGTACACCAATATCGTGTCGCTGGCTGGACTCTGAGTTCTCGAAAAACGTGAACGCTGTGGACGTTCAGACACGTGAGCTCACCGTCTTTAACGCGTTGTTCGCGAAGGTAGTCGACGACCTTGCTCAGTTGCTGCCATGCGGGGAACGTGCCATGAGCCAGTGTAGCTCGGACCGGCGTTGAACTGCCTTCGGACCAGCAACGTGGCCACATGGCGAGACGCTGCCGATTCAGGATTGGAGCTGCCAGCAGGGCCAGACACAGAAACGATGCGGTCGCAACTCTGCGAGGTGCCATGTCCAATCGCCACGGCCACGCGCTGATCAGCAGCAGGCCGAGGACGATTGGCGGTGCGTGGATATAGTCCATAGCGTGTTGCAGGATGATTGCCTGTAATAACCACCCGGCGTATATGGCGGCCAACAGACTGACGCTGCGGTCGCACGTCTTCCCATCTCCTGGCGTGATGGCAGTTCGGATTGCTCGACACGCCAGCGGTACGGCGACAACATGAACAATCCACCACGGGTGAAAGCGGTAGGTCATCATCAGCCAGCGGTCAGGGCTCTGCCGCTCACGCCCGGCTTCAAGATACTCAGGATTCCATTCCAGCATCATTTCCCAGAAATGTGGCCATGCGCCGTTATCGATCAACCACCAGATTCCGGGCAGGGCCGCCAGCATCCCGCCCGTAATCACTGCGGCAACGTCTTTGATGACGTCGCTTCGATTTCGTCGGTGCATGGCGTCGACAGCGATGACAATCAGCGCCGGCACCGCGACGTGAGGCTTGATCCAGAATGCGCAGCCCCAGAGTGTTCCCTCAAGAAGAGCGAACTTCAGCCGCCGCGGTTTATACGTCCCGGCTTGCAGTCTTAGATAGACCGCGGCCACTGCCGGCAGCAGCATCCATGTGTCGCGCTGGCAATGGCACCATTCGCTGCAGCACAGATAGAACATCGTGGCGATGAATGCAAATAGGGTTCCGGTCCGTGGGGCTCGCAGCATTCGCATGCCAAGGAATACGATTCCCGCAAAAATCAGCAGATCGACAGCACGAATTGCTTCGGACGACCACCCGACAAGCGGACGCACGGCCAGGTGAATCCAGACAACGCCCGGAAGATTTGGTTCCACGATGTCGCGGTACAGGACACCGCCCTCCAGAACCCGTTCTGCCTGAAGATCGAACAACGCCGTGTCCGAGTTCAACGGCATGCACAAGAACAACGGTCCCAGCAGGAACAACAGCAGCACGCAGCACGCACCGATCGTCCGTCTGGAGGCGATCACTGAATCGTTGCTAACGGTTGACGAAGTGAATGTTGGCACGGACTGTCCAGGTCTGGATTGTTCTCTTACCGCGCGCGTGATGCTCCGGCACCTCCGATGTTCGGATCGCTGAGTGTCACGCGTGTTTCCACAGGGAAACCCTGTGTCACTGTATTGAGTTCGTCAATTTGAAACCGGTCGTCTGTTGCGTTTTGTCAACGTGGCATGTGGAGGCCGCGACTGCTCAGTAAATGACGATTGTGAGGGACTTTCCGCCTGAAACGTCTTTCAGTACGACGCACGCACGGCACGATGTTGTCAAAAATCAACATGATGTGTACGACCGTCATACTTTCCGGAACATCCGCACAATACGTTGCCGCTGCAGACGTCAGCCCATCACCGACCCGCACAGATGGTAGCTTCGTCCATGAGGCCGGAACTCTTCGCGTGGGCGACAGGGTTCAGTTCGGTATCTGTTCTGTTTCGGAAAACACTGACACATGCAAGCCAGCCATCTGCAGCAACTCGTCGACCTTGAGGACAGCTATTGGTGGCACGTGGCCAAGCGTCAGCTGGTCACTCGGTTGTTGCAGAAGCACTGTCCACCGCCCGGCCGTCTGGTCGAAGGCGGCATTGGCTCCGGTCGCAACCTGATCGAATTTCAGGAAATCGGGTACGATGTGACGGGCTTCGATCTGATGGCCGAATCGGTGGAACACGTTCGCAGTCGTGGCGTGGAAGATGTTCACATTCACGATCTGGGGGACAAGTGGCCGGTCGAAGACGGCGGTCTGAGGGCCGTTGTTCTGCTGGATGTGCTGGAGCACGTCGAATTCCCGGTCCAGGTTCTGCAGCACGTGCATCGCGCTTTGGCGGATGATGGTGCTGTGATTGTGACGGTGCCCGCCTATCCGTGGCTATTCAGTCGTTGGGACGTGCAGCTGGGGCATTTTCGCCGGTACACGGCCAGAGAGTTTCGGCGCCAGGCCAATGAGGCGGGCTTCCGAGTGCAGTGGTTGAATCATTGGAACAGCTTTACTCTGCCCGCGGCGATGGCAGTTCGTGGCTGGGAAAAGGTTTTCCCCAAACGGGAAGAACCCGATTTCCCGGAAGTCTCTGATTTTACCAATCGAGCATTGTTGTCGGCAGCTGCTGCGGAACGGTGGTGTATGGACAAGCTGCCAGTTCCCGCTGGACTGTCACTGGCAGGAGTGCTGCGAAAATGATTGCCGCGACTGACGCACCAATCCGAGATCGCCGTGCGTGCTTTGTGTCCGTGGTGATGCCCGTTTTTAATGAGGTCGCTATTCTGCGACAGCTGACGGACGCTGTGCGCAACGTGCTGGAGCGTTGCTGCCGCACCTGGGAAATCGTTTACGTAAACGACGGTTCGGCGGACGGCAGTCGCGCGTTGCTGAACGATCTTGCAGAGCAGGATGGACGGGTTGTTGTTGTCCACCTGTCCCGCAACTTTGGACACCAGCCCGCCGTGCATGCCGGTCTGCAGCACACCCGCGGTGATGTCGCGATTCTAATGGACTCTGATTTGCAGGATGATCCACATGCGATCACCGAATTCCTGAAACAGTGGGAACAGGGTTTCGACGTCGTTTATGCTCAACGGTTTAACCGCAAAGAGTCGCTGCCGAAGCGGGTTTTGTTTCACAGCTTCTATCGTATATTAAACGCCGTGGCCGAAAGCCGGATCCCCGAGGACGCGGGAAACTTCAGCCTGATGGACCGTAGCGTCGTTGATGCCATGCTGAGTCTTCCCGAACGGGAACGGTATCTGCCCGGTATTCGAAGTTGGACCGGGTTTCGGCAAACGGGCATTCCCGTGGAGCGGCTGGCACGTCACGATGACCATCCGCGGGTTTCACTTGTGGGGTTGTTCAAACTCGCCAAGACAGCCATCTTCTCATTTTCGTCATTTCCATTGACACTTTTCTACGGTATCGCCGCCGTGTCATCGGTAGTTTGCCTTACGTCCGTCGGCTTCGTTTTGTATCACAAGGCGTTGACGGGATTTGCCATTCCCGGCTGGGCATCCATCATCACTACGGCGTCGTTCTTCGGTGCGTTGAACGCATTTGGAATCAGTGTGCTGGGCGAATACGTGATACGAATCTATGACCAGGTCCGGGCTCGGCCGATCTATGTGACCGACGAAGTCAGGAACGGTGTGGAAACAACTGGTCAATACAGCAACGATGCCTCACGCAGACTCGACAGGATTCTCGAAGACGTCGACGCTCGCTGGAATCAGCATCCGTCGTCTGATCGGAATCATCAATTGCCAGCAGTTCGGAATTAGCAACGCAGCATCGGCCGCAGCGAATTCGAGTTACGACTCGGAACAGAAACCGCGTGCCGGAAACAACAATTCGCATAGAAGTACAACAGCTTAAGATCGCAATCGCTTTAGGAAAGATCGATGAAAGTAACGATGATTGGGACGGGTTACGTAGGACTCGTCACAGGAACATGTTTCGCTGAAAGTGGTAACGATGTCACATGTCTTGACGTCGACCAGAAAAAGGTCGACCTGTTAAACAATGGCGGAGTTCCCATTTATGAACCGGGATTGAACGAGCTTGTCTCCCGCAACGCTGCGGCGGGTCGCCTGTTGTTCACAACGAACTATGCGGAAGCCATCAGTGGCGCGAAGTGCGTATTTATCTGCGTTGGTACTCCGCAGGACGACGATGGAGCGGCCGACCTGAAGTACGTTCAGAGTGCGGCCGAACAAATGGCTCCGCACCTGGATGAGGGCACTGTTGTGATCTGCAAGAGCACTGTTCCCGTCGGTACCAATCGGCAGGTTCGCGCGTGGATCGAAGCAAAAACGGACACGAGATTCTTCTCCGCCTCGAATCCGGAGTTCCTGAAAGAAGGCGCTGCCATTGATGACTTCACCAAGCCGGACCGAGTTGTCGTGGGCGTTGACGAACAGGCCGCGGCCGACGTTCTGAACGAGCTGTACAAGACGTTTCTGCGTACGGAAAAGCCATTCATTTCCATGGGGATTGAAAGTGCGGAAATGGTCAAGTATGCGGCCAACTGCATGCTGGCGACAAAGATCAGCTTCATTAACGAAATTGCCAATATCTGCGAACAGGTGGACGCTGATATTAACGAGGTGCGCAAAGGCATCGGACACGACGCGAGAATCGGGTTCTCGTTCATGTTCCCCGGAGTCGGCTACGGCGGATCCTGTTTTCCGAAAGATGTGCGTGCCCTTGCCGCCGTCGCCGAGGCCAACGGCGTTGAACCCCGGATTCTTCGCACTGTGGACGAAACCAACAACCAGCAGAAAAACGTGCTGTTCAGAAAGCTGAAGGCCTACTTCAATGGCGACCTTACCGGGAAAACGATTGCTGTCTGGGGGCTTTCGTTTAAGCCTCGCACCGACGATATCCGTGAGGCACCGTCTTTGATTTTGATTCGTTCGCTGTTGGAAGCCGGCGCGAACGTCCAGGCTTCTGATCCGGTGGCCGTGGAAAATGTGAGGCGGGAACTCGGCGACAGCATCACCTACTGCCAGCACCACTATGATGCATGCGACGGAGCTGATGCATTGACCATCCTGACAGAATGGAACGAGTTCCGCAGCCCGGACTTTGACTATATCAAGTTGAAAATGAACGCTCCCGTGATCTTCGACGGTCGGAATCTGTATGACCGCCAGCAGATGGCCAGGCGGGGCTTTTATTATTCGGGAATCGGACTGACGGCTTTGCCACTGGAACAACAGGTTTCTGCCCAATAACGGCAAATGGCGGGCATGATTCGCCGTCCGGCGGGCGAATGGTCAGATGCCCGCTCGCGGATGGTCTGGCGAGCGGCTGCGAAGTGCGCTAGACTGCGGCTGCCAGTGACAGCCACGATTTCGGAACTACCAGGCATGGACGCCCGCAAAGCCAGATTCTTTTGTGAATACGTCTTCTTTTGCGCCGTCGTCTTTGCGCTACGGTGTCTTCCGGTAAGGTCTGTTCGACGGATTGCTGATGCGCATGCGTGGTTCCTGCATCGGGTCGTGCCGCAGCGACTGACGCGATACAGCGTCGCTGCAGAGAATATCCGTCACGCCTTCGGACACGATGTTTCCGATGCGGAAGTTGATCGAATCACTTATGGCATGTGGCGACATCTGTTCCGCATGGTCTGTGAGATTATTCAGCTGGAGCGTCGTTTTCGCCTATACAACTGCACTGACGTCCTGCGCTACCATCAGCGAAACGAATGCATTCAGGCTGTTGCGTCCGGCCGTCCCGTACTGTTTCTCGGAGGACACTTCGGTAACTGGGAAATCTCAGTCAACACGTTCGGGCACTTCGATTTTCCAATGGGTGTGGTTGCCCGTGACCTGGACAATCCATGGCTGCATTCATGGTTCAAGCGATTTCGCGAATCCACCGGCAACTGGACGATTTCCAAGTCTGGTGCCAGTACGCAGCTTGTGGAAGAACTGTCTGCAGGACACAGCGTTTCGCTGTTGTGTGATCAGGATGCGGGGCGTCGCGGCGTTTTTGTTGACTTCTTCGGCAAACCGGCGTCAACATTTAAGTCCATCGCCCTGCTGGCTCTGCAATACGACGCCATGATCGTGGTCGGTGGGGCGTGGAGACTGCCGGATCACGAACAATACGACAGTCGCTGGACGCAGTTTGAACTGACCACCGAGGACGTCATCGACAGCCGCGACTTCACCACCGCCGATGCGGTTGTGCAGATCACGCAGAAGTTCACGACGGCATTGGAATCACTCATTCGAAGGGCTCCTGACCAGTACTTCTGGGTGCATCGCCGCTGGAAGTCGGCGCCGCGAGTGAAGCGATCGAAACCGGACCGACAGGCCGCCTGAGCGAAGATGTTGAGTCGTCGCGGGCATCGATGGCAGCGACCACAAATAACTGACAACACACCACGTGACAGGGTATGACGCTGACCGGTGGCCGCGACAGACGCGTTCCTGCCGGAAATAAAACGGCCTGCCCACGAACCAGCACGGTTCTCGAGAATAGGTAAACTGCTCTGGTATGTACGACATCATTGGAGACATTCACGGTCACGCCGACGAACTGGTCGAATTGCTGACGGACATGGGATACTCGGAACAGTCCGATTGTTTTCGTCATCCCAGCCGCCGAGTCATTTTCTGCGGAGATTTTGTCGATCGTGGACCACACATTCCGGACGTCGTACGCATTGCCAGATCGATGGTGGAAGGTGACGCAGCACTCGCCGTGATGGGCAATCACGAATTCAACGCGCTGGCATACCACTCACCGGATCCTTCAGCGCCGGATCAGTTTCTTCGTCCTCATTCAAAGAAGAATGAACACCAGCACATTCAGACTCTGCAGCAGTTCACCGACGACGACCTCGCGACCGCTCTGGCATGGTTTCGGACGCTGCCGCCGTCTCTGGATCTCGGGCCTGTTCGAGTCGTGCACGCCTGCTGGGATGCCGCGGGCATCGAGACGATCAACGCGGCTGTCAGGGACGACGGCAGTTTTACGGCGGCGTTTCTGAAACAGGCCACCACACCCGACGATCCATTGTTTGAGGCTGTGGAGTGCGTGATGAAAGGCCCGGAACTCAAGCTGCCCGACGGAGTGACGGTGACCGACAAGGAAGGAAACGTGCGACGTCGCATTCGCATTCGCTGGTTTGATGAACCGACGGACGAGACGTGGGCGTCCTACAGTCTGCCAGCGAAACCTGATCTTTCCAGCGAGCCGATTCCGGCCAATGCGCCTGCGGTGCCCTACCCTGCCCATGAGCCTCCGGTCTTCTTTGGTCATTATTGGTTGCCGCATGCGACTCCCGCACCGCTTAAGCCCAATATTGCGTGTCTCGACTATAGCGTTGCCAAACATGGTTTTCTGTGCGCCTACCGCTTTGACGGAGAGCCTTCGCTTTTGGCGGACCACTTCGTTACGGTCCCGGCAAAAGAGACACAACCATGACCAGCGGCAAGACGTCACCATCCATACGGATACGCGGCGCCAGAACGCACAACCTGCAGAATGTCAGTATCGATCTGCCGCTCGGCAAACTGATCGTGATGACCGGCGTCAGCGGGTCCGGTAAAAGTTCGCTGGCTTTTGATACGTTGTTCGCGGAAGGTCAGCGGCGATATCTGGAAAGTGTCTCCGTCCACACGCGAACGCTGTTGAAACAGCTGCCACGACCGGAGGTGGACGAAGTCAGTGGACTGCCGCCGACCGTATGCGTGGATCAGCGGGTGACCACTGCCCCTGCTCGAAGCACTCTGGCCATCACGACGGACATCTACGACTACCTGCGTCTGCTGTACGCCCGAGCCGGGACGGCTCATTGCACTGAGTGCCGTAAACCCGTGGTCAGTCAGTCCGTTGATCAGATCGTGGAACGATTGCTGCGACTGCCGGAACGGACGAAGCTGATAGTGCTGTCGCCGCTGGTCCGTGCCCGGCGAGGCGGCCACAAGGACGTCTTCGAACGCATCAGCCGCAATGGTTTCGTGCGGGTTCGCGTCGACGGTGAATTGCTGGATATTGCCGACGTACCGGACCTGCCCGCCGGCAAAGAGCACAATGTCGATGCAGTGATTGATCGCATCATTGTGAAGGACGGGATCGACCAGCGGTTGCGTGAATCCGTTCAATTGGCCGTCCGGGAAAGCGATGGTACGTGTGTTGTCTGCCAGCAAATCGACGGACAGTGGTGCGACCGTTTCTTCAGCACAAAGTTCAGTTGCCCCGATTGCGATCTCAGCTTTCCTGCGCCCGAGCCGCGGACATTCAGCTTTAACAGTGCAAACGGAGCATGCCCTGACTGCGAGGGCTTTGGAGTGACCGGCATCGCTGACGAAATCGCCGACGTCACCGTGTTCCGCAAGGCTCCGTGTCCTGCGTGTGAAGGATCGCGGCTGCAGCCCTTCGCACGAGGTGTCACGTTTCTGGGCGATTCGATCGCCGACTTCACATCGCTAAGTGTCGAAGATGCCCTTGCACGCCTGCGATCGTGGAAATCGTCTGTGCCAAGTCGACAACCTGCTGTCGATGCGGCGGGCGCTGTTTCGGCGGAACACCTTTCCAACGAAGCGGCCCTCGTGGCCGCCAAAACACTACCTGATATTCAACGCCGTCTTAAATGTCTGCAGCAGGCTGGCATCGGTTATCTCGCGCTCAATCGTCCCACCCGAACGCTTTCCGGCGGAGAATTTCAGCGGGCGCGACTTGCGGCGTGTCTGGGCACGGGACTCCATGGGGCCTGCTTCGTGCTGGACGAACCGACCGCCGGTCTGCATCCCCGTGACACTCAGAACCTGCTGCAAACACTGTTTGATATTCGGGATTCCGGAGCGACAGTCGTGGTCGTGGAACACGATGGCCTGATCATGCGGGCGGCAGACTTTCTGGTTGACCTTGGCCCGGGAGCCGGCGTTGAAGGCGGCCGATTGTTGTTCGCTGGCAGCCCCGCCGACGCCGCCAACACATCCGATACTCCGACCGGCCGCTATCTGAGAGGCGAGATCAGTGGTGGTGTCACGGTTTCAGCCGACCAGACCGGTCATACTGGCGAGTACACGAACCGACACCAGAACCTGCGCAGCATACAGACCACCGCTGCTGCTGGCCTGGCGTCACAAGGCCAGCTCTTCTCGACGGAAGACACATGTCCTTCCGCAGTTCTGACCGTCCGCAACGCACGCTGCAACAACCTGAAGAATGTGACTGTCAACATTCCGCTTAACAATCTGGTCTGCGTCACGGGAGTCAGCGGTTCCGGAAAAAGTTCTTTGATCGTTGACACACTGCTGCCGATCATTGCCGCTCATTTGAACAGGAACGGTGACAGCTCGCTGGCTGCGGCTGATGCGGATTGTGATGGCGTCGACGGGATGGAACACATTCAGCGAGTTGTGGCGGTCGACAACCGTCCGTTGTCCGGCACACGTCGGTCCTGCATTGCCACGTACAGCAAGCTGTGGAATGACGTTAGAAAGTTATTCGCTAAATCGCGCGAGGCACGGGCCCGAGGATATGCGGCGGGGCGATTCAGTTTTAACTCCGGCGATGGTCGTTGTGTGGCCTGCAAGGGCACGGGAGTGCGGGATCTGCAGATGAGTTTTCTGCCGGACGCGGTCGTCAGCTGTCCGGAATGCCGTGGCCGCCGATTCAATCGAGCAACTCTGACGATTCGATTTGCCGACAGGAATGTGGCCGACATCCTTTCGATGAGGGTCGACGAGGCCTGTGAGTTTTTCAGCGAATTCGCAACGCTCCGGAAATTGCTGGAAACGTTTCAGAGCGTGGGTTTGGGGTATCTGACGTTGGGACAGCCCTCAGCCACCTTCTCCGGGGGCGAAGCCCAGCGAGTTCGTCTGGCCACGGAATTGGCCGCCGATCGTCCTGAGAAAACGCTCTGTATTCTGGACGAACCGACCAGCGGGCTGCACCCCCAGGACGTCCTGTACCTGAATACCCTGTTGCGAAATCTGGTGGCTTCCGGACACAGCGTCGTGGTTGTCGAACACAACATCGAAGTGATGGAAGCGAGCGACTGGATCATCGATATCGGCCCGGAAAGTGCTTCGGATGGCGGATCCGTCGTGGCTCAGGGGCCACCGGCTGTCATCGCCAAGACGGTCCAGAGCCTGACCGCCCCGTTTCTGGTTTCCGGCAATTCCAGCCATTCCTGACGTCGCAATCCAGGACTGCGTTATTCTGAGTGAGAATAATGAGGTGTGGCTCTGGAAACACGCCAGTCCCCCGGCTAGACTTCCGACCCTTGAGTTGTTCCTGTGGGCGCCGCGAACCACTTTGGTTTGAAACGTGTCCCACGGTGAACAAAGGATGACGACGCCCCGGGGCGTAGCTCAGCCTGGCTAGAGCGCCTGGTTTGGGACCAGGAGGTCGCATGTTCGAATCATGTCGCCCCGACTAATGAAAACGCTGGTGAGGAAGCA
>JBDONA010000937.1:0-8549 GCA_039831575.1 Fuerstiella sp.
GTCCTGGCCTATGGATTGACGTGGGACGATCTGGACCGAATTCGTCAAACGATCAAGGTCGCCACCGGCGCGACGCCGCTGCGCGAGTTTCGTAAGGAGGTGCGCCATCCGAATCGCAGTCTGGAGGGCCGCGTGGTCGGGGCGACGCCTGACTACCTTGAACTCACATCCTCAGGTCTGCAAAGCGGCCGTTTCCTGCAGGCGGTCGATCTGTCCGGCTATAAGAATGTCTGCGTGATCGGATCGGAACTGGCCGACGAACTGTTCCCGTATGAAAACCCGCTGCAAAAAACCGTTCGTGTCGGAGCCAACCATTTCTACCGCATTGTTGGCGTCACGGAATATCGGTCTCCCACCGGTGGCGCCGGGTCCAGCCTGAGTGCTGAAGACTTCAACCGTGACGTGTACATTCCGGTAACCACCGACCGCGCTCGGTTTGGTGAAATGATTATTCACGAAACGTCCGGTTCCCGATCATTTGAACGCATCGAACTCAGCCAGATTACCGTGCAGATCGACGACCGCAAAAACGTGCCACCGGCGGCCACCGCCATTGAAGATCTGTTGTCCGCCTTTCACACGAAAAAGGATTACGTGGTCATCATTCCGCTGGAGTTGCTGCAACAGGCCGAGCAGACTCAGCGGATCTTCAGCCTGCTGCTGGGATCAACGGCGGGGATTTCGTTGCTGGTCGGTGGCATCGGCATCATGAATATCATGCTGGCCACGGTCACCGAACGAACCCGGGAAATCGGTATTCGCCGAGCACTGGGAGCCAGACGCCAGGACATTATCTCGCAGTTCCTGATCGAAACCGCGTTGCTGTCGCTGGTGGGAGCCTTGCTGGGGGCGGCCTTTGGACTATCCGTTCCGTTCGCCGTCAGCTGGCTGAGCGGCCGCGTCACAATCATCACACCAGCCGCCCCTCTGATTGCGATCGCCGTTGCATTTCTCGTCGGCACCAGCTTTGGCGTTTATCCGGCCAGGCGAGCGGCCAGGCTGCATCCCATTGAGGCTTTGCGCAACGAGTAGCCTGATTGCGGGCCGCTGCGGCTGGCAGCCGCACGGCGAACAATCAGGACGGTCAGTTCCGGGTAGGTATTTCAGAGTCAGTGGGTGTTTCAACGTCACTGTCTGCGTCGACCAGATCCAGCAGCAGCTTGTGAGCAGCTCGGTAGCGTGGGGCCTGCTCCAGTGCCAGCAGCACGTGACGTCGGGACTGTTCCGCGTCCTCGCTTTTCAGAATCTGCGCAATCAGGAAGTGCGTTCGAGGAGCGTCTGCAGGTTCCAGTTCCAGCAGTCCGGTCAGAATGTCAATCGCCAACGGATCGTTTTTCAGTGCCGAGGCGACCGTGTGGATCTGTCGCAATACCTGCGGCTGCAGGGGATCGATCGCCATCACAAGATGACTGGTTTTCAGTGCCTGCGGCCATTGTTCAGCCGTCACCTGCAGCGACAGCAATTCGATGGCGGCTTCCAGATCGTCGCCGGACCGCTGCAGATGTTCGGCCAGCAGCTCTGCCTGCCGCTCTGTCTTTTTCTGTCCCTTATAGATCACTGCCAGAAATCTTCTGGCCCCGTCGGCACTGGTGTCTTCCGGATACAGCTTGATCAGTTCCTGCAGTCTGGCCTCCGCGGCGTCTAACTGTTCCGCTCGAATCAGGGCTGCTGCAGCACTCAGTCCCGCCGTGTAGTGACGAGGATTCTGCTGCAGAGCTTCTAAGTCCGGTTTGGCTTCTCCGTCTGTCTCAATCGAAAACTCAACGTCCTTCGCGTAGCTGTTGGCTACGCCGGACAGGTAATCTGCGAACGCAGCATCCAGTTCTGTCAGTCCGCCAGCTCGCCGTTCCAGTGCATCGTTGATAACAAGACCGTTTTGCAGATCATTCAGGATAAGGACCAGCGCCTCAAAGCCGTGCTGCTCGACGATGAATTCCACGACCATGGACGACTCGTAGTACGCGAAGTTCAGATCCTGGCCGGATTCGGCATGCAGGAAAGCACTGCTGAGCTGGCTGACAGGCGTGACATTGCCGGCCTTGACTCGTTCGCGAAATCCCGGTGTCATCGTTTGCCCCCAGCGAATGTCCGCGCGGCGTTCCTCGTAGACCGATATCCCTTCGCTCAGCCACCGCGGAATTTTGTTGGCCGTCATCTGCAGCGTGATCACATGACAGAACTCGTGCCACAGGACTGACTCCCAGTTGTTGGGACTGCTCCGCTGCGACGCCGGGCTGTTGGCAGTGATCAACCTGCCGAAGCAGACACCCAGGAATCCGGCGACGTCCGGGATGCCAAATGTTCTTACTGCAAAATCGTCGGGCCGGTCAAAAATTTCGACGACGACGGGTTCGGACGGTGTGTAACCGTAACGTTCTGACAATGTCTCAAAGGCGCGGTCCAGCAGCGTTTCGACTCGTCCGCCGTACACAATCGCTTCCTGGCGATTCATGCGGATGATGAAACGCTCATTCGTTAGTGTCTGAAAGTCGTCCAGGCTGTCCTTCAATTGCATCAGGTTAAACAGCGCCGTGCTGTAGGTGTCCTGTTTCTGAGCTGCTTCGGCCATAATCCAACCGGCTTCGTCCTGCCCCAGACGCAGCAGGTCCTGGGCCAATTGAGTTTTGGCAGGCACGAACAGCGGGTCTACCTCCATGGCCACTTGTTGATACGCGGCAGCTTCAGCAAAGCGGTATTTGCGCGACAGCTTTTCTCCGATGACGTGGTCAACGACGGGCGAGTCATCGGAAAACGCGAGCGCCCGACTGCGACTTCTGGCTTCTTCGACCGGGCGATTCTGCAAATGATGAATGACCGCCTGCAGAGCGTGAGCCCTGGGGTGCCACGGATTGATATTGTGAATTTTCGCCAGCGTGCGTTCGGCATCGACATAGTCTTCCGCATCGATCTGCCGTTCGGCAAGTTTCTGCAGCGCTTTCACGTAGTTGGGATTAATGGTCAGAATCTGCTGGAACAGAGCAGATGCTTCCTGGGCCGATGCTGACGAGACCGATTCCGCGAGCAGGAAAAGCACGTCCGGGTTGTCCGGAAACTGTTTCGCTGCTGGCTGCATGAACTCAGCCGCCAGCGCTACGTCGCCCTTATCGATGGCCAGCTGGGCGGCCGCGATAAAACCATCCGGCCGAGTCTTGTAGTTTCGTATCGCCCGGTCGAAAAAACCTTCCAGAACGTCCTTAGGGTCGGCTCCCAGCGTGATGGCCGCTCGCCCGAGAGAGACAAGGTCGTCGGCATCGGTGTATCGCCATGGAGAGCCGGTGGCCAGCTGATTGATCTCATCGAGCATTTGTTCCGATTTCTGACGATCTCCCAGCAACAACGCTGTATCGTACGCCAGCATGCGCAGCCGAATGCTCCACGAGTATCGAACGATGCCGGCGTCGATCGTCGCAGCCGCCTGCAGATATCGTCCCAATTCCGTTTCGGCGGCGGCCTTCAGGATGGGCCACTCTTCGCCGTACCGTCGGCCCTCAATCTGTTCCGTGGCGGCGTCCAGGCACAGCACGTAGTCGCCCACGCGAAGCATCTCCCGGCATTCCGAGATCGTGGCGGACTGTATGGGCTGGGTAAGTCCCCAGAAAACAGCAACCAGCAACACCTTCGCTTTCATAACCACGCTTTCCGGATGTCGGTTTGCAGGCCTGTGAACAACGTTGTCAGGCGGGTATTCCATCCGGCGTGGTGCACCGAGCTGGAGTCCAGTGCGCAAGAGTAGCATCAATCGTCGGGAATAGAAGTGCGGATGTCCAAACATGCCAGTCACGCGGAATACGACGGACGATCCGTCAGGGACTGCGGCAATCCCCATGCGTCAACTGCAGGTATTCCTTGGCAGAACCGATACGAGCAGCAGAGGACATCGTTGCGTATGGAGATCTGCAGTTCTTTGCCGAAGCAGGAATGGTCTGGTCCGACAGACCGGTCGATTGAGAACTACGCTTATTTCAGACCGACAGCATGTGCCGCTGTCCGTAGGCGGCGCATAGTGCCTCGAAAGTATCCTGCTGGAAAGTTCTCCTGATGCAGCAGCTTCGCGTGTCTGAACTCATGCGGAATTGTCCTCAGGCGGTTGTTTCGGAAACGATTCGACTGCGTGACGCCGCTGAGCTTCTTGTGACCAACGGTTATTCCGTTCTGGTAGCCAAAAACGCAATGGGGCAGCTGGTCGGCGTGATCCCGGAATCGGCCGTCATCCGCGAATTGATGGCGACCTCCTCCCGCGACGCCACCGTATCCCAGATTATGTCTCGACACGTGGAATCCGTTCGGCACGATGCGAAGATTGGCGGCATACTGCACCTATTCCGCTCATCCTGCCACGAAGTTATTCCCGTACTTGACCACACCGGAGACATTGTCGGTTTGCTCCATCGTCATGACATCGTCAAAATGCTGCTGAGCGAAGGTGCCGAACCCCAAACCGGAAAAGCCTCCGAAAGTGCGTTGCCCGGCGGGCGCCCCCCTCACTTCATGAATCGCGACAATATGCGAGTGAAGGGCGAAAAAGGGAAGCCACCGAGCTCTGCCGAGTAGCCGCAGTCACGCCCTGGAAGAAGGTCTTTCCCCCGCCCAGGGCCACCACATCAACGGCTCGCTCGAAGTTCCCTCATGGGCGTTGGCGGCAAGGTTGAGGTTAGACTTCTTCCGGGTGAAAACCACTTTGACGTTGAGTCAGGTTGTCGCACATCCGGGAACCTCGTTGATTCCGCGTCGCGGCTCGGACCGTCTGCCGCACTGCCAGCCAGAAGTCTTCTGCACTGAGGATTTGCGAGCTCGTCGCCGCTTTTGAGACTGAATCTGGGTGTCGCCGGCCGCCACGATGCGGAGCCGCAATTTCTGAATCCGAATTCGTCCCGGTTGCTTTGTTTGGCACAATGTATGCGGTATACCCGTTCTCAGAAGGTTGGTGACGAATCAGGTCCGTCAGCCTGCTGAAGGATTCAGCAAAAGTGCTCATACTGCGAGCAGACAAGAAGCTTTGGCTTCATCTCAAGTCTGGTCGCAGGGGGATGATGAGAATTTCCCGGTTTTCATATGCGGGCATCAACGTTTGATGCCACTCATCGCCCCACAGGACGGAAGCCGAACCCGCATCAGGCAGAGCACACCGCGATGTGTCGCGTTGGTTTGCGGCAGTGAAAGTGTAATTCGGAGGAGTTAACAGGCATGGCGAAAGCAAAACTGGAGTACATCTGGCTGGACGGATACAAGCCCACTCAGAATCTCCGTGGCAAGACGAAGGTCGTCGACAATTTCAGCGGAAAACTCGAAGACTGCCCAATGTGGGCGTTCGACGGCAGTTCGACCGAACAGGCTGAAGGCGGGTCATCCGACTGTCTTTTGAAACCGGTCGCATTGTTTCAGGATCCGGGCCGTCTGGGCAACGGTTGGCTGGTCATGGCGGAAGTGCTGAACGCTGACGGTTCTGCTCACGAATCAAATGGCCGAGCGACGATCAACGACGACGACGATGATTTCTGGTTTGGGTTTGAGCAGGAATACTTCCTGTGGGATCCGGAACACAATCTTCCTCTTGGCTTCCCGCCTGGCGGTTATCCGGGGCCTCAGGGTCCGTACTACTGCTCTGTCGGAGCAAAGAACGCCTACGGTCGTGAGATCGTGGAAGAACACCTGGAAATGTGCCTGGAAGCGGGCATTAACGTCGAAGGTATCAACGGCGAAGTTGCTGCCGGGCAATGGGAGTTTCAGACCTTTGCTAAAGGTGCGGCTCGAGCCGGTGACGAAACGTGGATTGCTCGTTACCTGTGCGAACGAACCGCAGAAAAATACGGTCTGGCCATTAACTGGCATCCAAAACCGCTCGGTCCCACCGACTGGAATGGATCTGGTATGCACGCCAACTTTTCCAACACGGCTCTTCGTGAAGCTGGAAACAAGGAAACGTACGACAAGATCTGTCAGGCATTCGTGCCACGTATCAAGGAACACATCAGCGTGTACGGGCATGACAACGACAAGCGTCTGACCGGACTTCACGAAACTCAGGCGATTGACAAATTCAGCTACGGTGTTTCGGACCGTGGTGCGTCAATCCGAATTCCGATCGCGACTGTTGATTCCGGCTGGAAGGGCTGGCTGGAAGATCGTCGCCCTGCATCGAACGCTGATCCTTACAAGGTAGCAGCAGAGATCGTCACCACAGTCAAGAGTGTCGGCTGATCAACACGGTCAGCGGGGATGCAGGATTCACTGTGTGTGAACGGCATTTCGGAAGTCACTGCTGACAATCGAGGCAACTCGATCATGATTGCTTCTTCGGGCCGCTCGGGATTTCCGGGCGGCCCTGTCTTTGCGCCGTGCTGGAATTCCGTTGTGTTGAACAACTATGCCGCGAAACAAAGAACCAGACGCTGCCGTGCGCCAACCACATCGCAATTTTCACGCGACGGCGTCTGATCGCAAATGGCTCTCGGTCGCTGTGCGAGAAAAAAAGAGAATCGGTGATGTCGACCGGCAATTTCTGCCATTTTCTGACCTTTCGTGAACCATCATCCCTCTGTAGTCTGCGTGGTGATGGACATTCGGGGGATCACTACCTCAGCAGGTTGGCAGTATCAGGATTTCTTACGCACGACCGATGGATTGGCCGTGCAGGAACCGATGAATACCGATAAGGACAGACATCAGGTCCGGATTAGTTTCATTGGCAGGGATTGCAATGGCAGAAACAGTGCAGGGACGCACGTTAAAGCGGAATCCGCTCGGATACGCAGGCGTTGAACGAGTGTTGGTGCAGGAAATATTGACTCCCGCGACCGGGAGTGTGCAGGCCAATTCGAAAAATGCTCTCGTTCCGGCCCTTCCCGAAGAGACATTGAATCAGCTGACTCATGGGGCAGGACTTGCGTTAAGCATTGCCGGTGCCGTGCGACTGTTGACCAACACGGGAGTAGATGCCTGGCTGACAGCGGGTTGCTGGATCTACGCCGTTGCATTGGTGGCTTTGTACGCAGCATCCACGCTGTCGCATTCATACGACACTGATCCACATCGCACTCGGTATCGCACTCTGGACCAAATCGCCATCTTTGCTGTGATGGCGGCGACATACACTCCCGTCAGCCTGTTCGCCTGTCGTGACGGATGGTGGAACGTGCCGTTGCTGCTGATCTGGGTGATGGCCGGTATTGGAATTTATCTGAAACTGCGGGTCACAAAAACGGAAATGGTGCCGGTCTGGTTCTACGTAGCAACGGCCGCGTTGCCGCTGTTGGCCGGCCCGCGACTGATGCAATACACAGGCGACACGTTCGTCTGGGTTCTGGCAGGCGCCTGTTGCTACCTGCTGGGCGTTGTGTTTCTGGTGAATGATACACGAGTGCGTTACTTTCACTGCGTGTGGCACGTCCTCGTGATCATGGGCAGCATCTGTCACTATTTTGTAATCAGCGACATTGCCGCACGCGCTTCGTAGTGCTTCTTGCACAGGCGACTGACTGTCGGTGACTTCTGCAGGCAGATTTCTGGCTGCAGAAGTAAGCACCTGTCTCCGGACTGATCCTCGCCGCTCTGCCGAAGTTTGCATACGGTGATCAGGATTACACCTGCAAGGCCTTCGGCCGCGGCTTGATGTGACCGTGCCTGCTGGCTGTCTGATCAAGGCGATCCCGTCGGGACAGGGTTCCGGCCTGTTCACCCGGTCCGGATCCGTCGTGTTCAGGTGTTGTCCTCTGCGCCAATCACCCGCTGCTCCTCACGTTTCTGCGTGCCCTGTTGGCTGTGATTGTTGTTCCGAGTGGCTGTTGCGTGCCCTGAGTATCTGTACCGCCTGAGTCCGCAATCCCGCTTCTGCCGTCTGACTTCGTTGCATCCCTGCAGCAATCTCTGCGCCGGGTAGTCATCCGTCCACTACGAGTTGTCGGGAAAAATGTGGTGTGCACGCCATGCACCAAACAAAGTGATTCGGCTGCATTGTCCCCACGTGTCGTGGCGGCTTTGGTGGCCCCGAATGGCCACTCACGAATGATCCAGGGCAGGTTCAGGCCTTTCTCTGATCAGGCGTGTTGCACGAATAGAAAGACCTTCGTGGCATGGCAGGATTCGATCATCAATCGGGATAACTTCCGTTTGTCGTCGAATTCCAACAAGATTCCTGTTAACAATTCTGCGACTGCAGCGGCATATTGCCCGTAGAAAAACGCAGAATATGAACAGCGAAAGCAGCGACGGTAGAACACGCAAGCAATTCACGCGGCACTGGCTGGCGTCAGAGTCCTCTGTCTCGACGTACGTCTTCGCAGCGATCCCTGGCTTCCATGACGCAGAAGATGTCATACAGCAGATCGCTCTTAATGCGGCTGGTCGTTTTGACGAGTACGATTCGGCACGACCATTTCTAGGCTGGATTCTGTGGATCGCCAGGTCGCGAGTCATTGATTTTTATCGTCAGCAAGGGCGACAGAAAATCGTATTCTCAGAGGAAGTGCTGCAACAGTTGGCCGATGCGATTTCCGCACGAGAAGTGACGATGAGTGCTCGACGTGAAGCACTTGAGCAGTGTTTAAACCGAT
>JBDONA010000406.1:0-8542 GCA_039831575.1 Fuerstiella sp.
TGCCACGTCCCGGCAGGAAACGAAAACGGTCCGGATCTCCGATCAGCTTCCGACCTCGCTCTGCCGTGAGTCCCTCATACGGCAACCCCAGGGCATCACCAACGGCGGTGCCCAACAGGGAAGATTTGATTGGGTGGCAGCTGGACATGCGTGCGGCCGGGTGAAATGGGACATGGCTGACGAAACCCATCACACTGGCAGAGCCAGTGGCGCACGTGCGTTGTCTGATTAATACTCGTTTTCTTCGGCGTCACCTTCTTCGATGGCCGTGAATGTGGATTTGACGACCTGACGGATGGTTTGGTTGTCACGTTCGTCGGTGAGTTTGGCCACCGCGTCGTCGAAGGACATGACGCCCTGGTCGCCATCGATGCGACACCGCACGGCGACCGCGTTTTGTTCGGCTTCCTTTGGACCAACGACCAGCATGTAAGGAATCAGGTCCACCTGAGCTGCGCGAATCTTGGCCTGCAACTTGGCGCTTTGCAGGTCTGTGGTGACTCGGAAACCATTTTGGCGAAGTTTGGCGGCGACGTCTTTGGCGTAGTCGTCCGTCTTTTCGCTCAGCGGCAGGACTCGGATCTGCTCCGGAGCCAGCCACAGCGGGAATGCTCCGGCAAAATGTTCGATCAGCACGCCCACAAATCGTTCCATCGATCCAAACGGGGCTCGATGAATCATCACCGGGCGATGAGGCTTGTTGTCGCTGCCCGTGTATTCCAGTTGAAACCGTTCTGGCAGGTTGTAGTCCAGTTGCACCGTACCCAGCTGCCATTCGCGGCCCAGACAATCCTTCACCATGAAGTCCGCCTTTGGTCCGTAAAACGCTGCTTCCCCGGGAGTTTCGATGAAGTCCTGCCCCGCTTCCGTCAACACTTTTCGCAATGTCTCCTGCGCGTGTTGCCATAATTCATCGCTGCCCACGTACTTGTCAGACCCCGGTTCCTTGGTGGACAATTGAACTCGGTAATCTTCCAGACCGACGGCCTTCAAAACGTACTTGACCAGATCCAGAGTATCCTTGAATTCCTGTTCCACCTGTTCCGGTGTGCAGAACAAGTGAGCGTCGTCCTGAGTCAGACCGCGGACACGCAGCAGACCGTTCAGTTCTCCCGACTGTTCGTGGCGGTAGACCGTACCGAATTCGGCCAGTCGAACGGGCAGGTCTCGATAGCTGCGAGGAATCGCTTTGTACATCTGAGCATGATGCGGGCAGTTCATCGGTTTCAGTAGATAGCGTTCCTGCTGCTTTTCCCATTTGCGAAGCACTTCGCGTTTTTCATCGTTGGTGCCGTTGACCGGAAAATCTTCACCGCTGAAGCCCAGCACCATCGCCGCATCCAGAAGTTTCTTTTCATCATCACCGGTCGGGGGCTGCAGATCCTCGTCCTGTGGATCAAGACATCGAATCCAGTGATCCACTAACTGACCGGCCGAATGTCCGAACAGCGGAGCAAACTGCGAATCACGGTAGTAGGGAAAGTGGCCGCTGGTTTCGTACATTTCAACTCGACCAATATGCGGCGAGTACACCGGTTCATAGCCGCGTCGAGTGAGTTCCGCTTTGATGAAGTCTTCCAGTGTCGCTCGGATGGTGGCCCCCTTCGGCAGCCACAGACACAGGCCCTGCCCCACGTCCGGATTGAACGTGAACAGCTGCAATCGATTTCCGAGAACTCGGTGATCGCGTTTCTTTGCTTCTTCGATCTGCGCCAGATACGCCTTCAGTTCCTTCTTGTCGAAGAACGCAGTTCCATACACTCGCTGCAGCGACCGGTTGGCGACGTTGCCTTTCCAGTGTGCTCCGGCGACGCTGAGAATTTTGAAGGCCTTGATCATGCCGGCATGAGGAATGTGCGGGCCGCGGCACAGGTCGACAAATTCGCCCTGACGATAGAAGCTCAGAGACTCGTGATCGGCCAGGCCACCTTCGATGTGTTCGACTTTCAGTTCCTGATTCAGATCCTTGCAGAACTGAATAGATTCGTCGCGATTCATGGTGAAGCGTTCGAACGGTTCCGCTTCTTTCGCGATCTTCTTCATTTCCGCTTCGATCTTCGGAAAATCGTCCTCGCTGATCGGAGTAGCCAGATCAAAGTCGTAATAGAACGTGTTGCCTTTGACCGGACCGAAGGCCAGACCAACGCCTTCGTACAGACGCATGATGGCTCGTGCCATCACGTGAGCACAACTGTGCCGCATGACGGCAGCTGCGGCGGCATCACGCGTTGTCAGCAGCTGCAGCGGCACCGGGCGCAATTCGGTGAGTTCCGCGAGCGGCCGCGTGGCGTCGACCGTGTTGCCGTCAATGACAGCCGCGGCGGTGGCCCGTGCAAGACCTTCGCTGATGCCGACCGCGACATCCAGGGCTGTTGCGTTGTCGTCTTTTTCAACAATGGCGCCGTCAGGCAGTTGTACCTCAATCATGAGACTTCGTCAGTTTCTTTGTAGCGGCTGGCGTTCTGCACACCCCGGTAAAGTGGGCCCAATGGCGGACACACGACGTGTGGACGCAATGGGGCTTCTTGTGGTTCGCAAAAACATGTCGAGCGGGCAAGGCGACCTCAACGAATGGCCCCCTTCTAAAGGCAAACGATGCAACCCTCACGACTGCCAAAGGCGGAGTTATAGCTGCGTTGGCGGTTTCTCACAACGGGCAGTGGGACCTCCCGCTGACGGCTCCACGAAAAGAGACCCGGTCTTTTGGAAAGACCGGGTCTCTTGAATTTTGCAGTGCCGTGCATGTGCGGCGGCGTTGGTTCTCAGCGAACAAGAAGTCCGGCCTTGTCCGCTTCATCGGGAACCAGATCATCCAGATCGATGTTGTCCAATGGTGACGGAGCTTTGTCCTGTGGCGTTTGTGGCACCCCAATTTCCGGTGCCGGTTCTATCGGCTGAGCCGGCACGCTTTCGACAGCCACTGGAGGAGTGGCAGCCGCGACAACCAGCAGAGGAATGTCTGCTCGCGACAGGATCTGCACATTGTTCAGTTCGTCGCATTCCAGCCACTCGTCAAAGCTGTCGAGCGCCACAATCAGCGTGTCGAATGGGACCTGCTGACCAGGTACTCCCATCGACATGCATGTGACCGGTAACTGGACCTGCACCTGAGTTTCACATCCCGCTTCCATTCCAGGAATGAGAATGGTTGTCGTTGGTGAATGCATGTGAATCCGGCCGAGAATACCAACCACCGATACCCGAAAATTCCCAACCGGTATCTGGCTGTTGTTCTTTATACTGATCTGAAAGACTGGACCTTTGCCAGGATCGCCTTCACAGATCAGTTGCACACACAACAGCTCCAGATCGCCGGGTGTTGATCCGACCGAAAGGTGCGGTGCGAAAACCGGCGGAGTGAACGTTCCGGCGTCGCCAAACGATTGGCGCATGCGATTGGTCATCAGCAGATCGATAACGTGTCCACAATACGACGTCGGAATTCCCAGCACCTGGCTGGTTCTGAGATGATCGGTGTTGACCGGTTGCAGTGCCGTCCCGATCGGTACTGTCGGAGCCAGTGACGGAAGCACATTGGCCTGTTGAGCCTTTGCATGTCCCACGCTTACCGCCAGCAATGCACCCATCGCAAACAGTTTGACGGATTGACGATGAATATTCATGTTCAATTCTCCCTTAAGTTAGAGTGTTGGCAATTATTGAAATCGGAGTAGGTCTCATGGTTCTGCCCATCTGAAAAAAGCCCGGCGACTGCGATTTGCAGACACACCGGGCTTTGTTGGACTTCGGACTTTGTTCGGCGTTGAGGATTGAAGGGCTGGTACTGGCTGACGTTCAGCCAGTGCCCGGAACCTTCGAAGCTGTTCTTAGCGACAGCCCCAGTAGTAGTGATAGATCGGAGTCACAACGCAGCGGTAAACGGGGGGTGCGTAACAGATGGTTCGGTAGCTGTACAATGGTCGGCAGTAGTTGTAACAACCATAGCTGCGGTAACCGCGATAGCCACGGTATCCACGATAGCCACGATAGCCACGATAGCCGTATCCAAACCGCCGAAAACAGGCCTCTATGGCGTCGTCACCATCCTCTGTGCCGGCATCAGCGGACAGCTGATCGACATCAATATCCAGATCCACTTCCACAATGGACACATCAGCATCGGCAATGGACGCCACATCGATGCTCAGGTCGTCGTCGGCTTTGACAGAGGAAGCCAACATGGTCAGGGGCACGAGTGCCAGCATTACGTTCTTCAACATTTTCGAGTCTCCAGATCCGGCGATGGTGAGTAAATGGAAACAGCCGTTTGCCGGTTGGTTGCTGTTTCCGTGTGTTGTTACTCACCACAGCGAAGACTCTGGAGATCTGTTACAGAAGATCGAATATTTTTTTTTGCATACGGCGTTAGACCAGTCATTTGCAAGAGGAAGACAGGCGCAAACGGTGAGCATTGAACGTTTGCGCATCACGAAAATGGTGCCTCCATTCCGGAGACCGCACGACATCGATGGGGGCAGCAATGAATGGCTGTAAGGGTGGCCGGGCTTGGATCGAGTACGAGTGAAACGCCGGGGCCTCCTTCGCGAGCTCAGTCCAGCCCCGGCCACCCGTCAGTCCAAAACCACGATCCATTACTGCACATGTATCACGGCTGCTGGATGTGCGGAAATCCGACGACTGTGCCGTCCGCAATTCTGATCTCAGTCAGCACGGCCGCGTGGTCAATCAGCGATGCCGAATCGCACGATACACCACAGTGCCTGCACTCCGTCCTTCCAGCCAATGTGTTTTCCTTCCGCATAGGTGCGACCGGAATAGCTGATGGACATTTCGTAAATGCGGTACTGTCGTCGAGCAACACGTGCGGTGATTTCCGGTTCAAAACCAAACCGATTCTGCACAAGCTTCGGTGTCAGCTCGTCGATGACGTTCCGACGGAAGACCTTGTAGCAGGTCTCCATGTCTGTCAGGTTGAGGTTTGTGAAGCAGTTCGACATCACTGTCAGAAACTTGTTGCCCAGATAATGCCAGTAATAGAGGACTCGGTGAGCCTGATCTCCCAGAAAGCGACTTCCGTAAACCACGTCGGCCCGGTCTTCAATGATTGGCTTCAGCAATCGAAGATACTCGCTGGGGTCGTATTCCAGGTCAGCGTCCTGAATAATCACGATGTCGCCTGTGACATTCTGAAAACCGGTTCTGAGTGCAGCGCCCTTGCCCCGGTTGACGTCATGAAAACACGTGCGAATCTGGTTGAAGTCGTCGCCGACGGCTTCTTCCTGCAATTGTTTCATAATATCGCGCGAACCATCACCGCTGCAGTCGTCCACCAGAATCAGTTCTTTGCGAATCGGCACTTCGCGGACGCGATCGACCAGATCGCGCAGGGTCTGTTCTTCGTTGTACACAGGAATGACCACGGACAGACGTTGATCGACAGGAATCGCGTACAGCCCCAGCTGTCGGCACGCCGCCTCGCCCAGCGTTTTCTTCTGCATTTCGTACCACTGAGGCGACCAGGGGCGCGGGCTGCTGTTTTGTATTTCTTCCGTCATTCCAGGTTCTCAAATGGGACAGCCGCTAATTACGGCAAAGAGTCGTGCCGTGTGCCTGCTGCCTGATCGCGAAAAAGACTGACCACTCGAACAAGCCGCTCCTGGGAATCTCCGGCAAACAGAATGGTACCGGAGCGAATCGGCTGCCCTCCAACTGACATCGGACTGGTGACAATCATACTTACGTTTTCTTCGGCTGGTTGTGTCAGACCTTTTCGAACACTGTCGCAGAACCGCGAAAAATCGGGCACGGCAAAGTGACACCATGCCCCGTATTGCAACGATTGCAGCGACGAACGCAATTGTAGGGCAAGCCGCCCCATCGTAAAGCGGGCATTAACATCGTTGCACATTCGTAGTGCCTGGGAGCCATCCGGAAGGCAAAAACGGAAACAATCGATCCCAATCGGCCCAAAATATCCGGCCGCCGCAGCAGCCTGGCACACCGAAACACCGTGCGTCACCGCCGACCGCCAATCATTCGCCAGCAGGTCGTCCTGGCGGATCAGGCTGCCCTGATAGCGGCCCACATGATCGTTCAACAAACCACTTACGCCCACCAGTTGGACGACGCACTCGGACTTTGCAACCGACAAATCCGACGGAATGATCTCAAACTGCAGACCGCACTCTTCGTTCGGACGAACCCACGGCTCCAGATAGATGCCACCTGGCAAAGCCAGGTGCTTCTCAAGCCAGCCTCGCTGCTGGCCATTCAACGCAGTTCCGTTGGCCAGCAATCGGTTGCGGCCAGCGTGGCTAATCTGAGGTTTTGCCACCCAGTGCGGAAAACGGAAGCGTTCCAGTTGTTGCACGCCGCATTCCCATTCAGTGATGTTGCGACAAATCACACCAAAGTTGTCGCCGCCAAAGGGCAGCAATTCTTCCTGATCACATTCAACCGCGTCGAACTTAGCGTTGAAGTCACGCGAATTGACATACGTGACCGCTTCGGCGGCGGGAATCTCAGTTGGCGACATCTTTATATTCAATGCCGCGTGACGAGTCTGTTCCGTCCAGCCCCACGGAATGATGCGCTGCTGAACAAGTTTGCCGACAGAATCCGAACGGCACACGAATGTGGCGTGTGCCAGACATTCCGGAACGGATGCCGGCACGGCGTCATCGCTCACCTGCACCAGGTCTCCGTCATTGGCAAGCAGACCGAACAGCGGAGCCAGTTCGTTCAGCACCCGTATTGTCTGACCAGACATCTGCCGCGGCCGCCGGGCGAGATCATCCTCGAAATTCAGATTGGGGACAAAAAGGTTCATCACGTGAAATTGCCGAGGATCGTAGGCTGCAAAAAAGTTGCGGCTGTGCCGGACCACACCCTGTCGTTTTCGTGTTCAACCATAAATGTGGTGCACGCCTGTTGAATTGACTGTGATTAGCCGCGGAGCGGCGTCAGCACGTAGCCCCCAGCGTCAGTTGGGGGAACAGGCTTTTTGTTGTTGGAGACAGTCGACGAAGAAACGGGGTCGTTGGCTGAGCTTTCAAAAGAGGCTGATCAGCTGGAAGACAAAAATTGCGGCTCCGATGGATAACTTCGCCAGCATGCCGATCATGCGGCCGCTCATGGCCGCCGTTCCGATTTCCGTTCGCAGAGTCAGCTCCGTGCCTTTCCACGCCTCTCCCATCCAGGCTCCTGCAAAAGCACCAACGGCTGCACCGGCGATGGCTCCGATCGCAGTGCCGATGACCGGAATTGGAATCACAAACGCGCCCACGATGCTTCCCACCATGGACATCACCAGCGACAGTACCAGCGCGCGACGACTGGCTCCTTTCTTCGACGCTTTGGCGGAGCCGGTAAACATTTCCAGAATCTCGCCAACAACGGCCAGGACCACGACCACGATCAACGTGGTCCAGTCGGGCCCAGTTGTCGACCCGGCTGTCAGCAGAAACAGGCACAGCGTGCCAACCATAAGCCAATTGCCTGGCAGCATCAGCATATTTGCAGCCACGCAGGCCGCGTTGGCCGTGATCAGGATTGTGGCAGCGAACCAGTAATACATAAACATAACAGGACTCAGACAAAAGGATGAAGCAGAACCAAATATAGTCGATTCGATCCGTTACTTCGACTTCCTTCTGCAAGCCATGTACGGGACCAGCCAATCAGCGTACGCCTGATCAGTCGTCAGCGGGACAGGGGGTGATGCGATGACGGTAGCCGCCATTTGCGAGGTGCGGGCGAAACGACAGATTTACCGTTTCCGCCAGAGACCCGGTCTTTTGAAAAGACCGGGTCTCTTTGTCTTACCGTGCCGACGGTATTCAGCAATCGTCGTCAATCAGCAGATGTTGAACACTGTTGTAGTCAGCACGGCTCTCGACAAAGTTTCTGTACGCACTGCGTGATTCGAATTCGCGCAGGATATCCTCATATTGAGCGAGGGTGCCGTCTCTCTGGCCAATGTAATCACGGTAGCTGGAGAACTCCCAGTCCTCTGCACGCAGCGCGAGCCCTGCATCGACAGGATTCCAATGAATGTAGCGAGTCAGGTGTAGCAAGTATGCTTCATCGTCAACATGGATGGCCTGAAAACGGCCCTGGAACAATGCTCCGGACAATTCTCGTTGTTTGCAGAGTGCCATTGAGTATGAGACGGAGAACCGATGCATCGCCTTCGAGAAATCTGCGGAGGTCAGCTTCAACAGCAAGTGATAGTGGTTGGGCAGCAGGCACCACGACGTGATGTTGGCGACGTCAGGAACAATATACTTGCGCACCTTACGGAGAAAGAACAGGTAATTCTCTCTGTCGAAGAAGATTCGTTGTTTGCGGCTACCTCGGTTGTAGACGTGATAGTACTCACCGACTGCAAATTCTGTCGTTCGTCGTGGCATGGGTGAGGGCCCGTGTGATGGAGTTCAAGGTCGCGCAGGGTGTCGTAACGGACGGTTGCGCGAATGGGAGAGATGGGTTAACGTGGCGATATTACTGACATTTTGCCATGGAGGTGCCCGATGAACTTTGCAGAACTGAGTCCGGAAGAACGCTTGATTGCTGAGCAGGC
>JBDONA010000878.1:0-2015 GCA_039831575.1 Fuerstiella sp.
CGTCTTCCACGGTGACCGTGATCGTGGCTGTACCGCTCTGGTCGGCCACCGGCGTGAACTTGAGCGTGCCCGTCGCTTCTGCCGACGTGTACGTTACCGCCGGATTGGGGATCAGGCTGGTTTTACTGCTCGTGGTCGTCACACGCAGTGGCTGAGTTTCGCCACCACCGGCAGTGATGCCTGTCAGGTTCACGGTCTGCTCGGATGCGTCCTCGACAACGACGAGTTCCCGGGGTGTATCAACTGTGGGCGGAGAACCCAACGGATGACACGCGCCGCCTTGTTCTCGCCCAAATCCCCACATTCCGATCGACTCCACCGCATTGATCTGAGCGAATCCGGGATCTGCAGATGATCCGAACAAACTTACAAATTCGTGTGTTCCTCCATGCGACAGACGGAAGACTGGCATCGTTGTGATGACTCCGATCTGATTGGGGGGGCCGTCCACAGTCAGGTCGAATACCGCAACGCCCTTTGAACCCTGAGCAACCCACAATGTATCTGTGTCTTCATGGACATAGACGTCCGTAGCGTCTGAAACTAGCCCAAGCCGTTCTTCCAAGTAAGGGGACGCTGGATTGGACATGTCCAGTAACAAGACTCCTCCGGCTCGATCGGCGATGAATCCCCGATCTGAGGATCCAGCGAACGCAATCCCGGTTGCATCGAGCGTGTCAATTGAAGTCAACACGACCGGAGTCCTCGGGGATGAGGTGTCCACGACCGTCACCCCGTTCGTTCGAGTTACAGCATACAGCAGTGTTCGGTCTTCTGATGCGACGAGTAGATCCCCATAGCCGGTCAACGGCAGCGTCGAAAGTACTTCGGGAATGGCGGGATCACTGACATCGACGACCTCCAATCGTGCATCAGCCCACAGAAGCCGGTAAATGATGTCCGGGTCGGACGACACGGCGACCGCGTTGACAGCATCCGGCCGATTACCAAAGTTAGTGCCTGGCAATGTGCTGACGATCTGCGGTAGCGCAGGTGCAGATGTATCAATGACTTTGAGACCACCAAAACTATCCGCGAGATAGAATGTCGTACCGTCGTCAGCTAACACACCGCGCAATGCACGGGATGTCTCGACAGTGGCAATGTGACTCCATTCTGAACGCGAGTCGACATCGTAGATATTCAACCCGACGTCATTAGCACCGACAAATCCAATCTCGCGACTGCGGTCTATCGTTGTAGAAGATGAAGACAGATCGGGTTCAACGACAACCAGACCGAACGCGGCGACTGTGTCAATGCCTGTCGCTCCATTGCTGTGCGGACCGGTGCGATCCCACGCTATGAATCTGAACAGCGTGCTGTCGTGAGAAGAGTCATGGACGGTGCGTGTGTAGTGCAGCCATGTGGTGCTGTTCGCGAATAGCAGCGTGGCAGCGCGACGCGACGCAGAAGTGAGTCCCCGCCATGTGATGCCATTGTCAACGGAAAACCACAGGCGTCCAGAGAGGTCATCAAACTCAGTTATCGCGATCGCGGCAGCATCACCGTCCTTATCGAAAAAGCGATATGGCGATGTGGCTTGCCCGACAAGAGAATCGACCGACAAAGCTCCGTTGGTGCTGCCTGAAACAGGATCGCTAGCGTTCACGGGCAAACTCGTGCACCGTACAGACGGGTTCACGGCAAGAGACGGCGCATCATTTACGGCAGCAACAATTACGTCGAACGTGCGGCTGACCGTGGCGTTGTCACCAGCGGTACTCAGGTTGCCGTCCGGACCGCCGTCTTCGACTGTCACTGTGATGGTTGCCGTGCTGCTTTGATCGGCCACGGGTGTGAACGCGATGCTGCCCGTGGGATTGGCGGTGGTGTACGTGACCGTCGGATTGGGAATCAGACCCGTGCTGCTGCTGCTCGCCGTCACTCGCAGTGGCTGAGTTTCGCCACCACCGGCGGTAATGCCGGTCAGGTTCACTGTCTGTTCCGATGCGTCTTCAGCAATTGTCAGGTTGCCGATCGCATCCAGCGTCGGCACGTCGTTCACCCCGCTC
>JBDONA010001082.1:0-2015 GCA_039831575.1 Fuerstiella sp.
CAATGGGACCAAGGCCCAGCACGACGGCATTCCGATCAATCATGTTGGGCAGCTTCTTGAGGGCCCAGACCACTGTCCCGAACGGTTGAGCCAGCAGGGCGATCTCATCGGACAGCCGATCATCCAGCGCGATGGCTCGATCTTCGGACAGCACATACCGCTCCCACAATCCCTGCTGTTCCTCCGGGACCGCCAGCACGCGTGTGCCGGCCTGCCAGCGAGTGCCGTTCGTCTCGACAACCGTCCCCACCATTTCATGCAGCGACTTGCCGACGGGCTGAGGATAAGTGACGTCGTGCCCTTCGAAATCACCATCAAAAAACGGCAAATCTGACCCGCACAGACACGTCATTTCCGGCTGGAAGATCATCATTCCCGGTTCATCTTCCGGCAGCTGCGGTTCCTCGACATCGATCAATTCAATTCTGCGACGTGACGTGAATTGCCCAGCGATCATTGATTTCATTCAGATAGGTTTAAGGGCAAGCCACCCACCAGGGCCTGTGAAAAGGACGTGGCTGAGTACTGTGGTCAACGAACATTTCCGTGGACCGTCGTGTCAATAAAGCCTACCGATCCCAACATCTGCTTCCAACCGAGCGGCAAAGATGAGGGCCCTCACCAATCCTGAAACTTCATTCATTTCAGGCCGACGGAAGACCGAAAAAACTATTTGCGGAGTTGAACGGCTGGCGAATCACTGTCGGACCGATTGATTTCAAACGCCTGTGCGGCTAATATCCCGCCTACGGACCTATAGCTCAGTTGGCTAGAGCACCACGTTGACATCGTGGGGGTCGCTGGTTCGAGTCCAGTTAGGTCCACTTTTTTAAACCCTTGCCATTGCTCACTTTAGAGCAAACCTGCCGACGGCAGTGAGGCATGAAAACTCGCTTTGTACCAACGTTTGTACCAAGCACTTTTCATGGAGCCTCAAAATGTCGCACAAAATCCCAGGCTACCTTCACCACAAAGCCCGCAACAAAGGCAAGGTAATCGTCGACGGTAAGACCATTTACCTCGACGGTCCGTACGACAGCGAAGAAAGCCGTCGACACTACGATCGCATCATTGCCGAGTTATTGACGAGACCTGAACGTCCGGATTTGATCAACGTCACGCTCGCTCGGCTCGCTGTCTGCTATGTCGAATATGCGAAGACGTACTATCAGAAGGACGGCGAGCCAACCCCTGAGAACGGGCAGATTCGCTCAGCACTTCGTCCGCTCATCGAGTTGTTTTCGTCTATGCCTGTGGCAGACTTCGGGCCGCTTAAGCTGAAACTAGTTCGTGAACGGATGTTAGAACGCGGGTGGGTACGAAACACGATCAACGATCACGTGTGTCGCATCAATCGAATGCTCGGCTGGGGCGTCGAGAACGAGTTGGTTCCGCCCCACGTTCATGCGGCATGCAAAGCCGTACGCAATCTTCAGAAAGGACGATGCAAAGCCGACGAAGGCACGCCGGTGCCGGTCGTCGAATTTGCGAGTGTGGAAGCCATACTACCTTTCGTCGGCCGCCAGATCGCAGCAATGATCGAACTGCAGCTATCGACCGCCATGCGCCCGCAGGAAGTCAGGTTGTCGGACGCAGCGAACGCCAGTCCTGGAGCCGAAGCGAAAGCCACGACACGGCAGTCATTACACGAAGGAAAGTTACGGTCGAGCGATCGCCCGTGCATGCAAAGCCGCAGGCGTCAAGAAGTGGAGTCCGAATCAACTGCGACACACCGCTGGCACCGCCATTCGAAAGAAAATGTCACTGGACGACGCGAGAACCGTGCTGGGGCACTCAGACGCCCGCACGACTGAAATCTATGCTGAAAGAGACTTCAGTGCTGCACGTGAGATCATGCGGAAACTCGGCTAAGCTGTCTACACGGCACGCCTCACCCGACGGGGGACAAGCAGTATTCCGAACTGCCTGGCGTGTTGTTTCGTTATCGGATCGATCGACGGAGGATTGAGGGATGGATGAGAAAGCAACACACAGCGACCTTGCCACGGCGACGG
>JBDONA010000128.1:0-2013 GCA_039831575.1 Fuerstiella sp.
GTCCGCGTTGCCTCCGGGTAGTCGTGACGAACGCTGATCGACTTCTCAGAAAACCGTCGCAGCGATTCATCGACAATAGCTCTGTGAGCTTCCGGCGTTGAATACAGCACCTCCAATGGTCCGCGTGACGAGTTCCTTCTCGCTGAAGAAGTCCATCTGGCGCGACGTGACGAACGTCTGGCGGTCAAGGGTACTGCTCATTGTGAAAACCTCCCGGTATCAGAGGTCTCACAATCGGGTACTGCTGCCGCCGTCCTGGTCACATTCCACATCAGCAACGCGTTGATCTGTCGCCAGCGTTCCCGCTCGAAATATTCGGCGGTCGGAATCGTGACGGTGTGGCCGATGTCGTCGGCGTTTGTTGCCGCGTCGGTGTCTTTCGCACTTGCCGTTTTTGCCTTCGGGGGCATAATTCAGTTACTCCTTTTGTTTATGAAAATGCCGGATAAAGCCCTGCCAGGCTCCGGCATTTTCTATGTGTGCTTACCGGTCCGAAGTCCGCGTTGGCGATGGCTGCCGTGGCTCCGGTTGCCACAAAGGGCCGAGCGGTACATCTGGCAGCGTGCCGTGAGCAATCACGTGATCTACGACTGATTCCGGAACGTATGACCTAGCGGCGATTGTGGCCGTCGGTGTGCAGATTGAGTGCATCAGGAGGATGAGATCGGGCAGGTCCGCTAATGGGTCGCCGCTCATTGGTTCGCCCCCGCTTCCGTGGTGCCGTGCTGCTTCACGTGCTCGATGAAATCGGAACCGAGGATGTACTTGCGGTTGCCGATCTTGCGAGTTTCGAGGCCATTCTTGCGGGCCTGAGCGAGTGCCGCCCGGCCTTGCCCGGAAACGTCCTGAAGTATGGGCAGCGGGTACAGCACCTCTGGCTGAATCGGTGCCAGTCGGGGGTTCGACATTTCGTCTCTCCAAACAGTGTCACAAGAGTGATTGAAGACGCGGTTGGGCGTCACTGTTTGAAAGAATACGGCGGGCTATGCGACGTTGTCACACCGTCTTTTGCAGCCCTGTTCAACTTGTCCGATGATCGACGTTTGGTGTCCGATGTGGCCCGTTTTCTGTCCGATCTGAAACGTCTACTCAGCCTTCAATTCGGCAACGGCGGACTCTCGCAAACTGACTGCTCCCTTGAGTGTCTTCCGCATCGCCCGCCCCTGTCGCAATAATTTCGGCAGAGCACGGTTAATCGTTCTGCTCGAAATATCGAGCTTATCGGCCCATTGCTGCATCTGCAGTTGATCGTGCCACGGGTCGCGGTTGTTGAAATCATCAACCACGCCTCGCAGCCCCTCAATCAGCATTGCAGAGAACACGGGGAAGCCGTCGTCGGCAGAGGTGCTGGTGTATCCCGTAGGCAACTCATCGCAGCCATCGAAACCCGGGTAGGCCATTGCGAGATGCTGCTCGATTCGCTCACCACTGAAGTTTCCAGACTTGCTGAGAATCTCCACCGCCTCGGCCTGGTCCCGTGGCGGCCATTGGTGCCCAAGTTGGGGCAAGAGGATGTCGAGTTCAGTCTCTTTTCTGCGATCCTTCTCACGGATGTGAATGCCCGTTTTCGTGTCGGTCATCGCCCAGCTCCTGACGCCTGATCCTGAAATGAAGTATTGTGGACAGTGCATTGTCTCACACAGACCGACTTCGCAGAACCCCCTAAATGCGGCATTCTGGCAATGGTCGGACATCGGTCTGAAGGCTCCGTGGGATTTCAAATCTGCACCCGGACGGGCATTTGGTCCCGGCGTGCCGCTGTGGGGTATTTTGCGAAGCGACACCAAAAGGTGTCACCGCCGACGAGAACAGTCTTTGTCCCTTTTCTTGTCCCCCCAACGAAAAAACGACACCCGGAGGTGTCGTCTAATCAATGAAAACAAAGAGCCGCCGATGAGACTCGAACTCATGACCTATGCTTTACGAAAGCATCGCTCTGCCAACTGAGCTACGGCGGCTGACTAGTGCGTCATCAAGTCTTAATTTTGGGGTATAGTCGCTTCAGTTTTCTAC
>JBDONA010000713.1:0-8530 GCA_039831575.1 Fuerstiella sp.
GAATCCGTGCGACTGACGGATTACCACGTTGCGCCGACGTGTTCGCCGACTCGCTGTGCCTTTCTGACGGGGCACTGGACGAACCGCACGGGAGTGTGGCACACGATCATGGGACGGTCCATGCTGCGTGAAAATGAAGTGACAATGGGGCAGGTGTTTAAAGACGCCGGCTACGCGACCGGAATGTTTGGCAAGTGGCATCTTGGTGACAACTATCCGTATCGGCCGGAGGATCGCGGCTATACCGAAGTCATGCGACACGGCGGTGGAGGAGTCGGTCAGACTCCCGACTACTGGGACAACGCGTACTTCGATGGCAGTTACTGGCACAACGGCACACCGGAACCGGTCACAGGATTCTGTACCGACGTCTTCTTCGACTACGCAAAGCGATTCATTAAGGCTTCAAAGAAGGCTGACAAACCATTCCTTGCGTACATCGCCACCAACGCTCCCCACGGCCCGATGCACGCCCCTGAAGAATCCGCGGCACCTTACGCCGACGTAAAGAATGTCGGCTTGCAGAACTTCTACGGCATGATTGCCAACATTGACGACAACGTCGGCAGGATGCGAGCATTCCTTGCAGATGAGGGGCTGACCGATAATACGATCTTTATCTTCACAACGGACAACGGGTCATCTTCGGGCTGGCGCACTTTCAACGCCGGCATGCGAGCAGGCAAGGGCAGCGAATACGACGGCGGCCACCGAGTGCCATTCTTCGTCTATTGGCCGGAAGGAAAGCTCACGGGCGGATATGACGTGAAACCCATCACGGCACACGTCGATGTGCTACCCACACTGATTGACCTCTGCGATATTGCTCCACCTGCGGGTGTCAGATTCGACGGCACCAGCATCGCTGCCTTGCTGAACGCAACAAACGACGTCGACTGGCCGGATCGCATTCTGGTGACGGACTCACAACGAGTGAAGGACCCGATCAAATGGAGAAAGAGTGCCGTAATGACTTCGCGGTGGCGGCTGATCAACGGAAAGGAACTTTACGACATCAAAGTGGATGCCGCACAGGAATCGGACGTCGCTTCCGGCCATCCCGAGGTCGTTAAGCGACTGACTGAATTCTACGACGCGTGGTGGGAAGAATTGCTGCCGTCTTTCAACAACGACACAGCCATTTACCTGGGACATCCGGCCGCCAACCCCGCTCGCCTGACCTCCCATGACTGGATTACCACGAAATCAACTCCCTGGAATCAAAGCCATATTCGTAAAGCGATGAATGGTGACGGCAACACCGGATTCTGGAACGTGCTGGTTCACGCAGACGGCGACTACGAAGTGCGATTGCGTCGCTGGCCGGAAACTGCGGATCTGAAGATCAACGCACCTCTGGCCCCAGGTGCTGACGTGCCCGGAGCCAGGGCCTACCGTACTCAACCTGGCAAGTCGATCAATCCCACCAAAGCGTCTCTGCAAATCGGCGACGTCTCTGCAATTGCGGACGTGGCACGCGGTGCGACGGAGGTTGTCTTCAACGTGACGTTGAAGAAAGGTAAGACTCGAATGACAGGTCTGTTCACAACAGCGTCCGGTGAAAAATTTGGAGCGTATTACGCATACGTGACGAAACTCTGACCAGCCCGGTGCCTCAGCCCCTGCGACCTGACGGCCGGGGCTGAATTGGCGCATCCGCAGGTCACGAAACTACACTCAACGATAAGACGTTTTCACGATTAAGCGCGCGAAATGAAGCAACACGATGTTGTGGTACTTGGGGGCGGCCCGGCTGGCAGCACGGTGGCAACGTTGCTGGCATCGCAGGGATTTGACGTTGTTGTGCTTGAAAAGGAGCACTTCCCCAGATTTCACATCGGGGAATCATTGCTGCCTGCCACTGTCAGCATTTTTGAGCGACTGGGGGTTCACGAAGCGACTCGCAGTGCATTCATCCTGAAACCGGGCGGTAAATGGCTGTACGGCGAGAAAGAAGTTCCCGGTGAATTCGCGAAGTCCGACAGTAAAGCATCGTTCAAACAGAATCCCTATTCGTACCTCGTGGAACGTTCCACATTTGACAAGATACTGATCGACCGGTCGATCGAAGCGGGAGCCGATGTCCGTTTCGGGTCAGAAGTGACCGACGTCATTTTCGAAGACAAACGCGTCGTCGGAGTACGGTGTCGTGACGAAGCGGGAGTTGAGTCCGAAGTCTTCAGCCAGGTCGTCATTGATGCGTCAGGCCTGCGGGCCATCATTCCCTCAAAGTTGCGAATTCGCAGACTTAGCGAACCCCATCGTATGGGCGTGTACGCTCAGTATGCCGCGCGGCCAACTCGTGACGACATCAAAGCCGGTTGGTTTATCGGGCAGATGTTTTACGACGGCTGGACATGGCTGTTGCGGCTGCCGGATGATCGTTTTTCCGTAGGAACCGTGCTGACCGTTGAACGCTTCAGAAATTCGGGAATGACCCCTGTCGAACTGCTGGATCGTCTGGTTGCCGAAAATCCGTTGTTGAATGAAGGGATGACACCGGACCGTCATCGGATTTCCGACGTGATCGTGACGGGCAACATGGGCAACTCTTCCGACTCACTCGCTGGCGATGGCTGGGTGGCCGTTGGAGATGCCGCCTATTTTATTGATCCGTGCTATTCATCCGGCGTCCACCTTGCCATGAAGTCCGGCGAAATGGTGGCTGATCTGATTATGTCACAACCGAAGGGAGGTCCGATCGAATCATCGTTGTTTGCGCAGTACCAGAAGGATATGCGGCAACACGAAACAACCGTACAGCGAATGGTGGACGCATTCTATATCGCCAGCCGAAACACGTCTGTTCAGAAAATGGTCACCACGTGCCAGGGCGGGTACCTGAGCCGCCGATTTGTGACGTTTGTGGGCGGCGACTTTCAGGAGAACACCAGCTACGTCGCCCGAGTGCGAAACTACTCTCGCTTCGTGGGAACTCTATTTGGAAACGACCCCGCCAAAGCTCCGGAAAACCATCCCCACTATCTGCATGATTCCAACAACTCAGCAAAGCGGCGCCCTGTCGTAGAGAGCGGCAGCGCCCGCAACTGATTCCGCGAATACCACTGATAGCCAGCACCCTGTTTCAGACGCCCGTGGTCAAAGTCACACACAAGGCACAGAAGTCGGATTCGATATCGAGTCACAGCGTGTTTGATTTCGGTGATTGGTTCATACGACGTGACCATCGTTCCTGTAAGTTCGTTCACTCGTTCGCTGAGTGAGATCGGCAGGCGTGGCAATGGCTCTGCATCATCGTCAGCAAACAGACGTTGTTGACCGAGCAGAGCTGCTGCGACCTTCGCGCGACGACGTTCCGGCATCTGTACATTGGCCACATCCGAATCACGGACTTCAAACCGCACAAAATCCCACAGGCCCGCCCAGCGTTCATTTTCCGCTCGTTGACGCAACAAAAACCGCCCGCCTTTCCTCACGGCAACCGACACCTCGGTGACGTCCGTGATCTGAGGCTTTGGCTTCTCCAGCGGAATCTCAGATTGCCGCCCGGCTTCGTAGGACTTGCACGAGGGCATCAGTGGACACGTAGGACATTTCGGATCAACGGGACGGCACACCTGCGAACCAATATCCATCACAGCCTGATTGAAATCGGCCGCCCGCTTGCGTGACACAATCCAACCCGCGAATTTCCACAGCTTCTTCTGACCCTCCGTTCCTCGAGGATCAATGTCCAGTTCGATCAGTCGCGAATACAGTCGCAGAGTGTTGGCTTCCAGAATCGCTGCCGGCTGATCAAACGCGAATGACGAAATCGCTCCCGCGGTGTACGGTCCAATGCCGGGCAACTGTTTCAGTTCTTCTGCCGATTCCGGAAACCGGCCATCCAGCTCGTCGACAATAACACCCGCCGCTTTGTGCAGGTTTCTGGCACGGCTGTAATATCCAAGTCCTTCCCACAGACGCAACACCTGGTCCTGTTCGGCCTCAGCAAGGCGATGCAGGTTGGGAAAACGTGCGATAAATCGTTCAAAGTACGGCACAACTGCAGCGACGGTCGTCTGCTGCAGCATGATCTCGCTGATCCAGATACGATACGGATCAGCCGATTCCCGCCACGGCAGTGTGCGACCGTTTTGGCCGTACCACCTCAGCACACGTGACCGCAGACGACGTCTCCAGCCGAGATCCAGATCTTTCGGATACGCTGACATTGATTTTGGGAAGAATCCATTCCTTAATGACTATCTGACACTGTTCATAGAACAGCGGCACAATATGCGAGCGACAGAGTAATGACCCGCCACAAAGTTGCAACCATGCTTTTTCCGGGTGACGAGCAGTGTGAATAGCCGGTTGCGAATTTGCTCATAGTGCGATAGCCTCCCGCCCCGCGCTGCCGCATGGCAGTGTTCCCAAACGTTTAACCGCGTGCCCAACGGACCGCGTTTGGAGGGTATCGCCTAAGGGGCGTTGGACACGCAGTCAAATGATTTTGGCCAGGGTTTTATTTTTCCGATTATCATGCTCGATCTTTCCTCCCTCAATACACCTCAGCGAGAAGCGGTCGAAACGCTTTCGGGGCCGATGCTGGTGCTGGCTGGGGCGGGGACGGGAAAGACGCGTGTCATCACGTATCGGATGGCCAACCTCATCAGCCACGGCATTCGACCGGACCGCATTCTTTCGGTGACGTTTACCAACAAAGCCTCGAAGGAAATGCGGGAACGAGCTCTCTCGCTGTTGGGCTCACGGGTGCGGCAGAAGCCGGTCGTTTCAACATTTCACGCGTACTGTGTGCGGGTGCTGCGAGAAGACATCAATGCCCTCGGCTATCCGAAGGCCTTTGTGATCTACGACCGCGGTGACCAGGAAGCGGCTGCCCGGACGGCTCTGAGAGAAATCCGCCTGGGTGACAAGGCCATGAAACCCAGCGACCTGCTGAATCGCATCAGCCGCTGGAAAATGTCAGGCATTACAGAGAATCGGGCCAGCGACCATGTCGAAGCAGACTTCGACTTTCTGGCCGCAATGGCGTATCGACGGTATCAAAAACAGTTGCGAGCGTCCGGGGCGGTCGATTTTGATGACCTGCTGTTGCTGACCAGTCGGCTGTTCGAAGAATTTCCGGAAATCCTGCAGAAGCATCAGTCGAAGTTCGACCACGTTCAGGTTGACGAGTATCAGGATACCAACGGTGTACAGTTTCAGTTGGTGGAAAGTCTGGTCCGCGGCCATCAGAACATTTGCGTTGTCGGCGACGACGACCAGTCCATTTACGGCTGGCGCGGCGCCGAAGTGCAGCACATTCTGAACTTCGGCGGATACTTTTCCAATACGCGAACTTTTCGCCTGGAGAACAACTACCGCTGCACGGACCTGATTGTCGAATATGCCAACCGCCTGGTGAAGCACAACCGTCACCGCCATGATAAAAAGCTGATCGCACACAAACATGACGGCTCACCAATCCGAATCCTGGCTTACGAAGATGAAACTCTGGAATCGGAAAGCGTCGTTCAGGAAATTTCGTATTTGATCACGGAACTCGGTGTCCGCCCCAAAGACGTTGCCATTCTGTTCCGCACGAACGAACAGCCGCGATTGTTCGAAACAGAAATGCGGCGATTGAACGTGCCCTACGTTCTTCTGGGCGGACAGTCTTTCTTTGATCGCAAGGAAATACGGGATGTGCTGGCGTATCTGAAAACGCTGTCAGCACCGCGCGACGAGGTTTCTCTGCTGCGAATCATCAACACTCCGACTCGCGGTATCGGCGCGTCAACCACTGAAAAACTGGTGCAATTGGCTGTGTCACGCGGCAAAAGCCTGTGGGAAGTTGTCCCGGAAGCAATCGCCGCCGGCACTGTGCCGAAGCAGGCTCAGGCGGCGCTTAGTGATTTCCGGAATGTGCTGACACGGTTTCGCACAGAAATGCTGGAACAGCCGCAGCAATTGGCAGACACCGTGCGGCGATTGTTGAAGACAATTAACTACGACGGAGAAATTGACCGCCAGTACAAGGACGAGACTCAGGCGGAGCAGCGGAAGACTGTGATTCAGGACCTGGTGAATTCAATCGGGCAGTATATCGAGAAGACAAAGAAGCCGTCGCTGCAGGGATTTCTCGAAACCACAGCGTTGATGGATCGAGACGACCAGAACGATAAGGATTCTGAGCTGGCCGACAACGCAGTTCGGCTGATGACACTACATTCGGCGAAGGGGCTGGAATTCCCGCGTGTTTACCTGGTCGGCATGGAAGAAGGTCTGCTGCCCCACAAACGCAGTGTCGAAAGCGATCTGGAAAAGGACATCGCTGAAGAACGACGTCTGGCCTACGTCGGTGTGACGCGAGCCATGGATCATCTCACGCTCACCCGAGCCAAGACACGCATGAAATGGGGCAAGCGGAGAGAGTCAATCTGTTCCCGCTTTCTGTTCGAGATGCAGGCAGAACCTGGCGAAAAACTGGTTGAGGAACACATCGGTGGCGATGAAGAGGACGACACATTCGACGGTCAGCCGGCTCGTCCAACATTGACCAGCCTGTTCGAAGACGACAGCCCTCCATTCTAAGGCGGTCCTGACCGAGCTGTGCCGACCGCCAGCGGAGGCGAGCTAGCGCTCGGAAACGCTACCGTGGGTTGCCGGCAAAACACGTGGAGTGTTCGACATTTCAACGCAATACTATCGCGTTGCGTCCAGAGCTTTCAGAGGGAAGATGTCCGATGGCACGTGTTGCTCATCCATCATCGATTCCAGCTTTGCCACAATATCCGGATGGTCTGCTGCGACATCGTGTTTCTCGCTGATATCTGATGCGATGTTATACAGCTCCGTCTTGATTTTTCCCCTCGCCAGGTTTTGCCGAACGGCCTTCCAATCGCCCGTGCGAATGGTTTGTTGTCCGCCGTAACCGGTAAATTCACGGTACAGAAACGGCCGCGCTGCCTGATCCTGGCCAAGCAGTGTGGGCAACAGGCTGATGCCGTCGGTCTCTGCCGGAGCTTTTGTCTTTGCGTTGATCGCCTCCAGTACAGTGGGCATCCAGTCTTCGAATCCACTGACACGATCGTTCTCAGACCCCGGTTTTACCTTGCCGGGCCACCGCACAACGGTTGGAACCCGCACTCCGCCTTCATATAGAGATCCTTTCAAGCCCCGCAGCTCCCCAACGCTGTTGAAGAATTCGTAGTCGACTTCCTGATCAAGATGAGTTGTGCCGTTGTCGGAACTGAAGATGACCAGTGTGTTATCGCTGAGTCCCAGTTCGTCCAGCAGATTCAACACGTTGCCGACATAGCGATCCATGCGGGTAATCATGGCAGAATAGGCGGCACGTGGAGTGAAGTGAGGCGTGTATCCGTAGCCGCTCTCACGAGTGAACGGAGGATCCTTCCAGCCGAGTTCAAGATAAGGTTGCAGCTCCTCGTCCGGCACATGCAGCGCGACGTGAGGAATTACAGTGGGGTAGTAGCAGAAGAACGGCTTGCTTTTGTTGGACCTGATGAATGCCAGGACCTGTTCATTGATGCGATCCGGAGCGTAGTCGGTGCCCTTGAACGGATCGTAACTTTTCGGATCGGATTTATTCGCTCCCTTGGCCAGGCTGGCGTGCCCGGGAATCGGCGGATTGTTGTTCAGCTCAATCGTGCCCATGTCGCTGCGCAGATAGGACGGGTAGTAGCTATGAGCATGACTTTGACACAGATAGCCAAAGAAACGGTGGAAGCCCTGGCCCAGTGGTTGACCACAGGAATCCGGTCCGCCAAGCCCCCATTTTCCGAATGCTCCCGTAACGTATCCTTCCTGCTGCATCAATTCTCCCCAGGTCACTTCCGCATCGGGAATTGGCCACTGTCCTTCCGGTGGTGTGCTCTTATTGCTGCGGATATAAGCGTGGCCGGGATGTTTGGCAGTCATCAGGACACACCGCGACGGCGCACACACGGCGTTGCCGCAGTAGTGCTGAGTCAGCTTCATGCCCTGTTCCGCCAATCGATCGATATTTGGCGTCCTGATCAGTTTCTGGCCAAAGCTGCCAAGTTCGCGGTACCCCAGATCGTCTGCCAGGATAAAGATCACGTTGGGCCGGTCTGCGGCGGGGCAGAAGCGACATGTGGGTAGAACAGCAGCAAGCAATAGAAGAGCGGACAATGAATGGCGGCGAGCAACAGCAAACATAATGATCTCCGGACAGCGATCAGGAACAGGCGGGAAGTCAGCCCCAAGGACCAACTTCGTTCGATAATAGCGATGAAGGAGACGCGCTGGTATCGAGCAGCTGGGAATCTGCAAACACGGATAATCTTGAAAGGTATTTGTAGGTCAGGACCTGTCCTGACAATGTTGCGGGGCACCAGAACAAGGCCTGGACTAATCCCCCGAAGGAAGCCCCGGGGTTTCACTCGTACCTCGCTCCAACCCGGCCCCCCTCTGCAACGTCACAACCCTTCATGACTGCGCCCACGAGCGCGCTCTGTTCTTCCCCACTCAACTGACGGAATGAACTCGCAATCAAGACGCTCAGTTGCGCGTAATGGCTTCATCCAGATTCAGGATCGCC
>JBDONA010000521.1:0-2011 GCA_039831575.1 Fuerstiella sp.
GGCATTATGATCCACAGCAAAGAGCCAAACGCCGACGAGATCATGACCTTCTGCAGGGAATATGCAAAGTTCGATGATCGCGTACCGCTGGTGGTGGTGCCGTCGACGTATTCCAGTACCACTGAGGATGAACTGTCCGAGGCTGGTGTCAGCATCGTGATCTACGCCAACCAGCTGTTGCGAAGTGCGTACCCGGCCATGGTTGAGGTCGCCAAAAGTATTCTCCAGCACGGACGAGCAGCCGAGGCCGAGGATCTTTGCATGCCCATCAAGGACATCATCAGCCTGATTCCGGAAAGGACGTAAGCTCACCATGATTAAGTGTCAGGACTTTGTCGATTCGCTTGTGGCGCACGATGTGGATTTCTACACAGGCGTGCCGGATTCGTTGCTTAAACCGGTTTGCTTTTACCTGGCAGACCATGCCGGTGACAAACACGTTGTGGCGGCCAATGAAGGCGGAGCGGTGGCGCTGGCGTGCGGGTACCATCTCGCCACGGGGAAAGTGCCGCTTGTGTACCTGCAGAACTCCGGTCAGGGCAACACGATCAATCCGTTGCTTTCTTTGGCCGACCGCGACGTCTACAGCATTCCATTGCTGCTGCTGATCGGCTGGCGGGGCGAACCCGGCACGAAAGACGAACCGCAGCATGTCAAACAGGGCAAGGTCACCGTCAGCTTGCTGGACGCGATGGACATTCCGCATCGCGTCCTGCCACCGGAGCCCGAAGCAGCTCAGCGCTGCGTAGTCGAGTTGCTGACGATCGCGGCGGCTGAGAGCCGGCCGGTCGCTTTAATGGTCCGCAACGATACGTTCGAGCCTTATGAGCCGACCGTTCAGGGGGCGAGTGACTTTGAGATGACTCGCGAGGAGGCCGTCGAGGCCGTCGTTGCGGCCCTGGGTGAAACCGATGCGATTGTTTCGACGACGGGAAAACTGTCGCGTGAGCTTTACGAATGCCGCGATCGTGCGGGCCAGGGCCAGGGCCAGGGCCACCAGCGGGAATTTCTAACGGTCGGTTCGATGGGGCACGCCTCGCAAATTGCTATGGGCATCGCCCTTGCCCGTCCGGATCGACAGGTCTACTGCCTTGACGGCGATGGTGCCATGCTGATGCACATGGGCGGTGCTGCGATTGTCGGTGCGGCCGGGGTGGGCAACTTCAAGCATGTGATCTTCAACAACGGCGTACACGATTCCGTTGGCGGTATGCCCAGTGCAGGCCTGCAGGTCTCGTTCACGGAAATCGTCAAAGCGTGCGGCTACACCGAAGCCTGGCGCGTCGAGCGGCGAGAGGATCTGGTCGAGACAGTACGTCGGCTTCGCTCCGCGGAAGGGCCGGCCATGCTGGAAATCATGGTTCAGAAAGGCGCAAGGGCCGACTTGGGTAGGCCCAAAACTTCGCCAATCGAAAACAAGAAGGCCTTCACAGCGTTTTTGTCCCGCTGATTGACGCTGGCGGTTTCACCATGATTCTGCTTCCAAACCACCACCACCATTTTCCGGCCCTCCGGTGCAGCCCAACGGCTGTTTCAGGGGCCTCCCGCCAAAAGCAAATTCCTGGCAGCGCGTCCCGTCGAAACGCCCCGCAGTCTCGCAAGAATTTTATGATTACCAAACTGTCTTCACCAAAAACATTGGCGCGGTGGCGGGCCCCAAAACATCATTGCATTTCGACCAAGCGTTGCCAAAGCGGTGGTCGCCAAGGGTGTGTGAAGTTCCGTAGATTTAGTGGGCGCTGGTTATGGTTGTGTGAGACAGACATTCTGTCTTGAAACAATGGTTGCTGAGCGTCTGAGTTCATCACCGACCATGAAATGCAATTCGAATGGGGCGAGGTTTCCGAATACGCCGCCGCCACAATCTATGAAACGTTGGCAAAAAGGTGGGCGCGTTATTTGGTCCATCCGGGTTTATCGTGGGTACAAATCTAGTCCACCGCAGTAAAAATAGATTGCTGTCTTGACGTTTTCAATGTTGCGGTAGCCGCCGACTCTTCTTTTGATGGCC
>JBDONA010000676.1:0-2007 GCA_039831575.1 Fuerstiella sp.
CACACGGTGGGTGGGTTCGTTTCGGCATTCCAGCGTCGTCAGATCATAACGAGCAGTTTCGTAAACACCGCCACCCAGAAACCGCAGTTCGTTGTCCACAATCATCAAATTGCCCTGCATGCTGACGCCACTGTTGACCGCCTGCGACAGGACGCCGGACCCATCGTTGCGGGCCTTCAGCTTGCCCGTCACGACGTCCAGCGCGACGATGTAGGTGCCGTCGTAATGAGTGATGCCGGCGGCGGCGTAGACGGTGCCGTCGTGAACCACAACTCCCCCCGCCACAGGCCAGCGGGAAACAAGTTTTCCGAAGACCGGAATCCGGCGGTCCTGTGGAGCAACACGGTACGTCCACAACGGACGTCCGGTCATGGCTTCAAACGCATACACACGTCCGTCCGCTGAACCAACAAGAACGCGATCGTTGGCCACAGAGGGTGGATAATAAACGGGGCCATTGGCGTAGGATTTCCACTTTTCCTGACCATTGGCATCCAGCGCCCGGACCAATCCTGTGCGATCGGCCACAAAGACAAGTTCGCCAGCAGCGACGGGTGCCGTCGGCAGTTCGCCCCTGACAACGTCCGCGGTCCATACGTGACTGATAGACGATGGAAGATCGACTGCTGTCTTATCAGACCGATCGTTGCCGCCGCGATAGGCCAGCCAGTCATTCGCACTCAGCGGTAGCCGTGTCGAGACCTTGACGTCAGAATGAACCACCAGCGATTGTGCTTCTATGGACGCGTCGTCCGTCCGTTCAATGTCTTCGTCACCAACCGGCCGCAGACCGATATTGCCGTACAGCGACAGTTGGCAGCCGCACATCCACGGTCCCCAATACAGATGGCCATTCGACACCAGCACACCATCCTGGCAGGGAGGTCGCATGGGTGCAATGTGTTCCACGCGGTTGTCGTCGGTCATCAGCCGTACGGTGCCCCCGGTAGCGCGAAAGAAGACGCTGTCTGCACAGCCCGTGGCGCGAGTACATGCTCGTCGCGCGGGGAAACTGGCGATTATTGTGCCGGTATCGTAGTCCAGTTGCATGCCGCTCGTTTTCTGCGGCCCGGCGGCAAACACGGCGTCCTTCCGCAGTACCAGTTGCAGGTTGCCGACATCATTCGTCCATTGCAGCGATCCATCTTCAGCGGATGCGACCACTGTTTTCTTTCGCTGTGGCCCGGCGAAGAACACGTGTCGATCGGTACACTTGATGTAACACGTTGTCGCATAGCCAGTGATGTAATGCTGCGCCTTTTCGTTCGGACCGATGGCTTCCAGTAGATCCGCGTCTGAGTTCTTCCAGAGCAGCTCTCCACTTTTGGCGTCAATACAGGCGAGAAACTTTTCGGCACAGAAGCAGAATATTTTTCCATTCTTCATACAGATCGCGCGAGCATCCAGGAACTCTTCGTCACGGTAATGCCATAAAATGTCTCCGCTGTTTCGGTCGATCGCAACAAGAGTTCGTCCATGTCCAAACGCGGTCCGCGGATCCGAATAGTCGTGTCCTTTCCACATGCCCCACGGCCAGTGTCCCAGTCCGGGCCGATTGGATCGCATGGTCTCCACCTTGACTTCCAGATTGCCGACCAGCGCGAACAGAACATCATCCTGCAGCGCCATCCATTTCCAGACAGGGCCATCGCTGATATCTGCTGGAATTTTGATCTCGCGACGAATCTTCCCGGTCACGCCATCGATCACTTTGCAGGACTCGTGGTCGCCCATGTACAGAGCGTCGGCGGCGCCCACCATTGTGTTTCGATGGATCAGAAAGCCTTCGGTCAAAGGACGACGCCACTGAATGGTCCCGTTGTACGCGTTGATGCACAGCAGCGTGTTGAGCATTTCGTTCTGGTTGGCCTTGTGAGCGATGTGCCCCATTGCCTTGTAGATTCGACCACCGGCCACAACGCTCTGTTCCGGCATCGGGCTGAATTTGGGATCCGCGATGAACTGAGTCTGAAAACTTCCCCGGACCAGCTGATCCTCGGATTGCGG
>JBDONA010000829.1:0-8475 GCA_039831575.1 Fuerstiella sp.
TTGTCCAGCGTTTCCAGCACAGTTTTGTCGATGCGCTGATTGAAGAAGGCCATATCTTCCGGGCACTGTTCCAGAACATCAGAGATGATGGTCTTAACGAACAACTCGGCCAGGTCCATGTTGTCCGTCAGTTCGTAGAACGGCATTTCCGGTTCGACCATCCAGAACTCGGCAAGGTGCCTTGTGGTGTTGCTGTTTTCGGCACGGAACGTAGGTCCGAACGTGTAACAGTCACCGATGGACGTTGCGTAGGTTTCGGCTTCCAGCTGGCCACTGACGGTCAACGCTGCAGGCTTGCCGAAGAAGTCCTGTTTCCAGTCAATCTCCGTCTGAACTTTCGCCAGTCTGGCCAGATCGAGAGTGGTGACCTGAAACATTTCGCCCGCACCTTCGCAGTCACTGGTCGTGATAATGGGCGTGTTGATGTACAGAAAGCCACGAGACTGAAAGAAATTGTGAATCGAACGGCTGATGCAGTTACGCACCCGCGCAACGGCCCCAAAACTGTTTGTGCGTGGCCGCAGGTGAGCGATCTCGCGGAGGAATTCGAAGCTGTGTCCCTTTTTCTGCAGAGGAAAACTGGCCGGGTCGGCCTTCCCAATCACCTGCATTGATGTTGCGTGAACTTCGACTCGTTGTCCTTTGCCGGGAGACTCCTTCACCGTGCCCTCAATCGCCACACTCGCGCCGGTCGTCACGCTCTTGATCGTTTCGGCATATGCGGGTATGTCCTCATCCACGACAACTTGCAGATTCTTCATGCAACTGCCATCGTTGAGCTCGATAAACGAAAAACCGTTTTTGGAGTCACGGCGGGTGCGAACCCATCCCTTGACGGTCACACTTTTCTCAAATTCAGCATCTTTGAGCAACGCAGCAATGCGTATCAGCGGCATATCTGTCATTTCAGTCTTCGCAGGATAAGCACCGTGGTCTGTTCTTCACGTTCAGTCGATCGCCCGAGTGTTTCGTAGAAGATATGCTGTATCGACCGGCAAGGGAACAGAGGTCAGGACTGACCCAATTTTCCTGAGAAATTGTACATCTGTTCAGATATTGCGTCGATGGTCGTGAAATCAGCTGGTACCTTCTGAAGAGTCCGGTTCCGTATCGATCCTTCCTGTATTCGTCCTTCCATTGAAAGCATCCAGTCATGGCTACTGCTGCCGCCCGTCACATTCTGGTCCCCGATGAAGCCAAGTGTCTTGGACTCAAGGCGAAGATTGAAGGCGGAACAGACTTTGCCGATGTCGCGAAGGAACACAGCGAATGCCCATCCAGCGCCAAAGGTGGCGATCTGGGAACGTTTTCGAAGGGACAGATGGTGCCTGAATTTGATCAGGTTGTCTTCAACGAAGACCTGAACACCGTACACGGCCCGGTCAAGACGCAGTTTGGTTATCACCTGCTCGAAATCACCGCTCGCAGCGAATAGTCGAGGCGGTACCGACCGCCAGCGGATGCGACCCGTCTTCGACGGTTTAGTCGAGCTGACGCTCGGAAACCAATATGCCGCTTAGTGGTTATGCTCAGCGAACAGGTCGCTCTTTTTGTCGCCCTTCGCCATCACGTAAGCCAGCAGGTCAAGGATCTCTTCCTTGATCAGCTTGTTCATGACGCCCCTGGGCATAATGCTGACGGTGCTGACTTCCCGTTCGTCGATGTCTGACTTCTTTATCGTTCGGACTTTGTCAGGGGCAGTCGGGTTGTCGATGATGTGAACTTCTTCGTCCGTTTCTTTGACCACCAGACCGGTGGCGACTTTTCCGGACGTCAGCACAAACAGGTTAGACTGAAACTTCCTGTCGATCTTCTTCGACGGATCCAGAATGTGTTCCAGCACATCAACCGCTGAATACTTTGGATCCAATTTGGTCAGATCCGGCCCGACGTTGTTGCCTTTTCCGTTGAGCTTGTGACAACCGATACAGGCAGCAACTTTAAACAACTGCTCGCCGACAGCAAAGTTGTTGCCGCGGTGATGCAGGTGTTCGACATCGCCTGACAGGTCTGTCAGTTTCCATTCGGTGTTACGACCAAGGTAGTTCAGCAGTTCGTCTCTGATTTCCAGTCCGTTGGCCGCCACGTAGCCAACAGGATCTGCGTTGTACGCTTCCAGATCAGCGACCACGTACATCGCTCCGTACATCCTTCGCCAGTGTCCCGGGTAGGTGCAGACATACGGATAAACGCCAGGTTCAGTCGGCACTGCAAAAAACACGGAATCCGACTGGCCGGGTTGCAGCAGCCGACTGGCGGCCAGAATTTTTTTTGACCTGGGGATAAAATTGCGAGCTTCCGCATCTTTATCACGACCTGTGGCTTCGGCCAATTCGCCAACTTCCTCCATCGTCCCCGGAAGCACGATGGCAAAGTTGTGGGGCATCTTGTCCGCATTGGACAGAGCAAATTCAACCGATCGGCCTGCCTGGACGGCAATGGTGTCGTTGTCGTAAATCATGCGTTCGGGAACTGTTCCGATTTGGATCAGCGGCACGACGAGTTCCGCCAGTCGAGGATCGAATCGTCGACGTCCGGCGTCATCCAGACGTTCTCGCAACGTGCTGCCGATATCCAGCGCCAGGCGAGCCTGCGGGGAGTTGCGTTCGCGAGGTTTCTTACTTACAAGGAATGACAGCACTGCTTCGCCAACCTTACCCAGCTGATCGTTTGGCCATAAATCGCCAGGAACTGTGTTCAACGCCCCAAACGCAGTCGCCACAGATTGACGCTTCTGCAGCAAGCCGGCCAGAACTGCAGTCTTGGTAGCTTCGTGGCCCGGTAGCTGCATCATGGAAGCGATGCCGACTTCCTGCAGCGTCTGTTCTGCGGCTGTGACCAGAACAGACGCTGGGATTTCCTGCTCCGTGATTCCCGGGCCGGACCAGCTGGTTTTCAGGCCGTCGCCGCCGCCGTTGTCGAAGTAGGTCACGACGATCGGGTGTAGACCCGCAATCAACGAAACGCGTCCGCTCTTCTTAACCATCCCGTGCAGCCCATCGTTGTTGATCAACAGTCTTCCATCGATGTAGAAGCGAGAGCCGTCATCTGACGCAATGTAAAACGTGTAATTCCCCGGCTGATCAATGTTGATATGGCCGGTGAACCGCAGTGCAAACGCATCTCGTTTCTTGAGTACTGGTACGTTCATGATAATGGTCGAAGCAACTCCGCTGGCTTTCGGCTGCCGCGTGGCAAGTGTTTCGATCGCCACGTTTTTGGGATTAGGAGCGAAGTAATCCACCGCCAGTCCCGGTTTCATCATCTCGCCGGATCCCGTGCTTCCCGGAAGTGTCGGCACCAGCGTGGCCACTTTTTCGAACGCGGAATCTCTTGCGACATCAGAAGTGATCAGGGTTACCGACGTCAGGATTTCCTGCAACGACGTCTTGCCGGTGTCTGCCGCTGCGAATGCGCTGTCCGCGCTGCCGTCGGCCGTCATCCACGACGCCAGCGCAACTCTACGGGCTTCTGCGCTGCGACCGTTGGTGGCCAGACGGGCAATACGATCGCGAACAGAGCGGAGTTGTTCTGCTGGCTGGCTGGACAGCAACCGAGCAAGGCTGTTCAGAACGTTTGCATCGGCTTTGTCGTTAAGGCCTTCAATCAAATTGAACAGCTGTTCGATTTCAGTCGTCCTGCGAAACTTCGCCAGCCCGGCCAGTGATTCCTGCAGCGCCTGAACGGGCGCATTGTCACGAGTCATGATCGCCTGATAAACGGCTTCGGTTTTTCCCATTTTCAACAGCTCATTGACGCTGGAGTTGGCCAGGGAAAATGCGTTGGCGGCTGACGAAAGGCCACGCCCGGATGCCAACTGCTCCCTGATCCAGGCATTGGCATCGATTGTCCTGAGAGCTTCTTTGATGTTGAAGTCCAGCTGAATATCAGTGGGATGCAGCGCCGCACAGAAGATAATTTCCGCAGCTTCCGGCACGCCTAATTCGGCCGCCGCGATCACTGCCTGAGCTCGCACCTTGGCACCAGGATCGTTCGCCAGGTCAACCAGCATTCCGATCGCATCGTTGGTGGAAATCACGCCACTATTTGTCCTGCGGCCTCCCGCTTCAACGCCCGCCCATTCTGCCAGAACTTTCACTGCAGACGCTCGAGCGTTCTCATCCGCAGAACCGAGGACGCGGTTCAACAGATGCATGTTTGGGATGCGGTGCCGTTGGTGAGTCCATAACGCTTCGGTCAACGGACGACCGTGTTCCGGGTTTGATGCGTCAAACTGCGCGGCCCATTTCGTGACAGCAGCAACGACTTCTTTGCTGTCGCGGCCAGTCAACTCAAGTCGTGCTCGATAGCGTTCTCCCAGTGTTGATGAACCGAGATACTTCACGACTTCGGCGACGGGCTTGCCCTTCATTTTGGCAACGAGCATCGTCGGGCGGCCCGAAGCGGTGACTCGGTAGACGCGGCCATGCAGATTATCGCGACTGGGGTCTCGCAGATTGTGCTGCATGTGACCGATCAGTGGATTCTGCCAGTCCAGAATATACAAAGCGCCGTCACCCCCGATTTCCATGTCGCTGGGGCGAAAGTTGGGATCCGTCGAGTAGACGATCGTCTCGACTTCTGAGGCATGCAGGCTGGCCCCGTCTTCTTCAAACTTATATTGCATGACTCCCTGAAAGCCGATCACATTCTCAATCAGCATGTTGCCTCGAACGGATTCAGGAAAGTGGTCGCTGTCGAGAATCAAGGTCGCCGGAACAGGACGCATTCGTTTATCAAACAACCGCTTTGGTGCACCTCGTCCGGGAAAACCGACGTAGTCACCGGTACCGCTGGTGCCGTCGTTCACCATCTGCCGGCCCCACTGATCGAAGCAGTCGCCGTGCGGATTCGGTGAGATCCTGAATTGATGATCGATTTCAAACTTGACGGGATCGAAACGAAAGACGCCGCACGTACGACTGTCGGCTCGGTATGTACGAGTTGGCGTTTCGAAGTTTTCGTAATGAAAGATGCCTCGAGAAAAGTAAAACCGTCCCGCCGGTCCCATCACAAAACCATTAGCCGTATGGTGCGTATCTGCCGAGTCGATGCCGTGGAAGATACGTTCCTTAATGTCGGCCTTGTCGTCGCCGTCTGTGTCTTTCAGGAAGAAGATGTCCGGAGTCATCGCCACCAGCACTCCGCCATTCCAGAATTCGAATCCCGTTGGATTGTGCAGACCGTCAGCGAACGTAATGCAACGATCCGCTTTGCCGTCACCGTCGTCATCGGGAAGAATCAGCAGTTTGTCGTTCATTTTCTCCCGCGGATTCCAGTGCGGATAGGTGGGCCATGCAGCCACCCACAGACGACCATCGGTGTCGACGGCGCTTTGGACGGGATTGACGAGTTCCGGGAACTGTTCTTCCGATGCGAACAGGCCGATCTCCATGCCCGAGTGCATGGTCATCATTTCGATGGCTTCTTCGCCGCCGAGAAACTCGTGCTTTCCGCCGTCCAGTTGTCCCTGCTTGTTGCTGATCACGGGAATAGGGTCAGGAAGATTACTGTCGTCAACTTTGATCGTTTTTCCGTTAGCTGCCGCCCAGATCACCTTGTCTCGGTTGGCCGTCATCACGTTCAGCATTTCCAGCTCACGTTCCTGAACCACAAAGTTAGTCTGCCCATCGACAAACTTCAGACTCGACCGACCGCCAAAGACGCTGTAACCGTCAGTCGCTCGATAGATGTTGTGCCAGATATGATTTTTGGCCAGAACAGCTTCCCGCGTTGCCGGCATCTTGACCTGCTGACCTGGCGTCGAAAACAAGGCCTGCTCAATGATGCGGGCCAGCACCGCGTTTCCCTTCTCGTTCAGGTGAATTCCGTTGATCGTGTTAGCCGCCTCCTCGCGCTGGTTCTTGTAGAGTCTGTTTGTAGACGCAAACAGGTTCACGAACTGAACGCCCTTTTCGTTGGCAACGTTTTCCATGGCGGCGGTGTAGAACTTCAGCCGAACGTTATTTTCACTGCCGTCCGGAAGATTTGGATCTCTTAGATCTTCGTGGGCAATCGGACTGAACAGGACCAACCTGGGAGCGGACTGACCGTTGTATTTCTGCCCCTGCCAATGATCGATGTAGTCTGCCAGGTCCTGGCGGAACGAAGGCAATCCTTCTTCGCCGGCGAATGATTCGTTGTAACCGAAAAAGGCAAAGATGACGTCGGCCTTGACCTTAGCCAGCCACTCGTCCGGTGTTCCAAAATTCTGAGACCGTGGCCGCGTGGTCAGTGTGTCGGCACTAAATCCCAGGTTTCGAAAAACCAGTTCCTGCCGCGGAAACCGAGTCTGCAGAATCGTTTCCAGCCAGCCGTAGTGCTGCATTCGATCGGCCAGAGTATTGCCAACGATGGCAATGTGATCGCCTTTCTTGAATTCCAACACTTCTGCCGACGCAGTCAGCGTGGCGATGGGTGAGACCAGGACAAGTAAACAAACAGGTGTGTAGCGAATGAAACTCACAATGCACCTCGGGCGATAAGTAAGATTTAGGGGCGGGCAGTGGCGGGCGGTCGGACTCGAAAATCCGGACGAGCAGCTTACCGTGCAGCACCCTCAATAGCCACAATTAGAGCGAAATCACCTGACCGACCGAAGCAGGTCCATGATCGTACTGATCTATCACCAAGGGCTGCCGGGGGACCGATTTCGTGCATGGAGATTCCAGCCGCAGCGGTGGCAGGACGGCTGTCAGCCACTTTCCGTTGCCGCCCCGCCACGTTAGGATGCGGCCGAAATTCAAGCATCCCGTTATCCCGGCAAATTAGAAGCCCCATGTCTGCAACAATCATCGACGGAAAACTTATTTCTGCCTCTGTCCGCCAACAGGTGGCGGAAGAAACCGCGGCGTTTACGGCTGAATCCGGCGTCACCCCGCATTTGGCGGCCGTGCTGGTCGGCGACGATCCGGCCAGTCAGGTCTATGTCCGCAACAAAGAGCGCGCGTGCGAGAAATGCGGGCTGAAAAGTACACTGCATCGATTGTCAGCCGAGACAACTCAGCAGCAGTTGATGGACCTGGTGGCTCAACTGAATGCCGACGAAACCGTGCACGGAATCCTGGTGCAGTTGCCTCTGCCGAAACACCTGGATTCTACGCCCGTGCTGGATTCCATTCGGCCGGACAAAGATGTTGACGGCTTTCATCCGGAAAACGTCGGCTTGATGGTGCAGGGACGATCTCGCTTTCTGCCGTGTACACCTCACGGTGTTATGAAAATGCTCGAACACGAAAATATCACGACGGCAGGCAAACACGCCGTTGTGATCGGTCGCAGTGACATCGTCGGCAAACCAATGGCCGCGTTATTGGTGCAAAAGGGAGCCGACGCGACAGTGACAATTTGCCACAGCCGCACAGCCGATATCGCGGCGGTAATACGACAGGCGGATATCCTGGTGGCCGCCGTCGGCATTCCGGAATTCGTCAAGGGCGATATGATCAAACCGGGCGCTGTGGTCATTGACGTGGGCATCAACCGCGTGAACGACAAACTGGTCGGCGACGTGGAATTTGCGGCTGCCGCAGAAAAAGCATCCGCGATCACGCCGGTACCCGGCGGAGTGGGCCCCATGACGATCGCGATGCTGTTGCAAAACACACTGCAGGCGGCGAAGCAGTCAGTGTGACTTCCACAGCGAATTTCGCTGATCCGTGGCCGCGGTTGACGTATTTCAATAGCAGAACGGCTGCCCCCACGAGCCAGAACTGGTTCCGTCAATTTGTAAACTGCTCTAATCCGCCAATTGCTCGGCGGCCCACACAGACAGGGCGTCCTGGACTTCTTTCATCACGCTGTCGCCGGCGATTCTGGCATGGTCCAGGTTATTGCCACCGGGAAGGTCTGACTGACAGAAGAAGTAGAACTTGATTTTGGGTTCTGTGCCCGACGGTCTTCCCGCGATCTGAACACGAACGGGGCTGTCCGGGTCGGACTTGTAAATCAGCAGGTCGCCAGTGGGTTTTTCAATGGTGCCAATCGAATTGCCATCAGGTATGCCGGTACGCGTTCCTGTCGCGTAGTCAGCGACTTCGACAAACCGGACCGGTCCGAATTCCGCAGGTGGGTTTTCGCGCAGTGTCTGCATCAGCCCGTCGATCTTCGCTTTTCCGGAGGGTCCCGTGCAATAGATCGATTTCTGGCCTTCGGCATGATAACCGTGACGTTTGTAGAGTGTGTCCAGGTGATCAAGCAGAGTTTTCCCCGCGGCCTTTAGTTCGGCAGCGAGTTCCAGGATGAACAGAGCTCCGACAGCACCGTCTTTGTCTCGGCAGTAGTCTCCGGAGAGAAACCCGATGGATTCTTCGCAGCCAAACACGAAGTGGTCCGCACCGTTTTCTTCGATCGTCTGGGCAATCCATTTGAAGCCGACCAACAGTTCGTGAAATGTGCGGGCCCCGTATCCATCGGCAACAGCTTTCACTAACGGCGTCGTCACAAGTGTTTCAATGACGTAGTCGTCCGCTGAGA
>JBDONA010001016.1:0-8462 GCA_039831575.1 Fuerstiella sp.
CCCTGGGGACGTTTGGTTGCACATCCTGTCACGAAGGTCAGGGTTCCGGCACGGACTTCCTGAACGCCGAACACAGTCCGAATGATCCGTTTCAGGCAGAGGAATGGCATCATGAACACGGCTACCATCCCAATCATTTCTGGGAGTATCCGATGCAGCCGAACCGATTTCAGCAGTCCTCCTGTCTGAAGTGCCACCACAGTGTCACGGAACTGGGCGTGAACCCGACGTTCGGAGCGTCCGCGCCAAAGGTTTACAAAGGCTTCAATCTGATTCGTAAATACGGTTGCTTCGGCTGCCATGAAATTCATGGTTTCGACGGCGGCGAGGCCATTGGCCCGGACATGCGACTTGAGCCACAAACACCAGAAGATCTCCAACGGCTTGTCGACGATCCGACTCAGCACGCCGGGAAGTTCCGCAAGGTGGGCCCAAGTCTACGGCATGTTGCGGCCAAGACATCTGCAGAATTCATCGCCTACTGGACCGAAATCCCAAGCCGCTTTCGACCGACGACGAAGATGCCGCAGTTCTTTAACCTGAGCAATCAGGAAGACGCGGCGGCACAAGGTTACGAGGCCGTCGAACTGGCCGGAATTGCTCAGGTGCTGATCGGCGATTCTGAGCCAATCGACCTGTTGCACCCAGCCGCTGAATACCAGCCGAATGCAGAACGCGGTAAGCAGTTGTTTTCTGAACGAGGCTGTCTGGCCTGTCACCAGCATGCGGCGATCCCTGGAACGACGGCTGACTTTGGCCCGAACATCAGCGACATTCACAAGAAGGTTAACCGCAACAAAGATAACAAGGACTTCAGTGACTGGCTCTACACATGGGTGAAGGAACCTGAACGTCATCACAAACGGACCAAGATGCCGAATCTGTTTCTGGAGCCCTACGCTCAGGGCGAAGATCAGGTCGACCCGGCCGCGGACATTGTCGCGTTTCTGCTGGGTCAGGGTGAAGCTCAGGATTTTGAACCTGTTGAGCCATCTGAGACGGATCTTGATGCCCTAGTGAAATTGTTCCTGAAGAAGGCACGGTTCAGCGATGTCGCCGTTGACAAAATTCTCAGCAGCCGAACCTTCCCACAAGCGTCCAGTGATGTCGCAGGCGACGAACGCGTCCTGGCCACTGAAGACAAGTCGGCTGTTGATGAGGAAGAGTGGAAGGAACGCAAACTGGAATACATTGGTCGCCGTACGATTTCCCGTTACGGCTGCTATGGCTGCCATGACATTCCGGGATACGCAGATGCCCGACCGATCGGAGTTGCGTTGCAGGACTGGGGACGCAAGGACACCAGCAAACTGGGTCTGGAGCACATTGAAGAATTTCTGCATCACCACGGAGAACCCGATGGTTCCTCGACGCGTGAGCGAGTCGCACAGGCCCTCCGAGACGCTGAAAGCGAAGCCGAGGACGCTGACGAAGAACATTTGGATGCCGAGCTGACACAGGCCTACTTTTACGAAAACCTGTTACATCATGGTCGCCCCGGTTTCCTATGGCAAAAGTTGCGTGGGCCTCGAAGCTACGACTACCTGAAGACAGAAACCAAGGGCTACGACGAGCGTCTGCGGATGCCGAAATTCCCACTCAAAGAAGACGAAGTGGAAGCCATCGCGACCTTCATCCTGGGTCTCGTCGCTGAACCACCAGCCGAAAAATATGTTTACACGCCGGACGTTCGTGACAGCAATCGCATCGAAGGCGAGTTTCTGCTGGCCAAATACAATTGCACCGGTTGCCACATGGTTGAGTTTCCAAAGGTAACATACGGTGTGGACGTTGAGCAGGATGTGATTCCAACCCAACTGGATGAAGCCGACCACGAAGATGCGTTGGCCCTGTTGCTGCAGTTCCGCGAACCTCGGCGAGCTCTGACCGGACAGGTCGGTAAGTTCAAAATCGATGGTGAAGAGGTGGAGCTGCCATTGGCTTCCTTCCACGGTCTCCGCATGTTCGAGCCGGATCCTGAAGAAGAGGATCCCGACTTTCGCGAAAGCGGATTTGATTCCTTCGAGACGTTGGATTTCGGCAACGCAGAGGATCCTAAACGCCTTTTGCCGGGTAGTCGCATCACCGTTTCGGAAACCAAGCTGGTGGAATATCAGGCGGGCCGCGGAGGAGTCTTTGCCGAATGGCTGGTCGACCAGCTGGTGGAAACTCGGACTGACGGGAATCGCAAACTCGCGTGGCAGGCTTCGCCGCCGCCACTGATTCAGGAAGGGTTAAAAGTTCAAACGCCATGGCTGTATCAGTTCCTGCTGGAGCCGGAACAATTACGTTACACGACTGTGCTGAGAATGCCTCGGTTTAATATGAGTCCCGCCGAAGCTCAATCTCTCGCCAACTACTTTGCAGCGGTGGACGGTGCAACATTTCCCTATCAGGAGCAGCGGCCACAGCAACGCGATTATCTGGCAGCGCGGCAGAAATCTCTGACGGAATCAGGCTTGCTGCATGCAGGCGAGCACTACCTCAATGAAGGCTGGAAGTCGATCAACGGGCCATTGTGCATCAAGTGTCACTCGGTCGGGGGACGGAAGTTTAAAATGTCTGATCCTAAGAAAGACATTCAGGGACCAAACCTCAATCGGGTTCAAAAAAGACTGCGGGCAGACTGGGTGAAGTTGTGGCTCTATAAGCCAACATGGATCACGCCATATACATCGATGCCTGTCAGCTTCCCACATAACTTAAAACAGTTTCCTGATCTGCTCGGAGGCGACGCCGGAGCTCAGATTGAAGCGACTGCCGACAGCCTGCTGAACTATACGAAACTAATGGAAGACATCGGCCCGACGGTCTACAGTCCTCCTGTAGTCGCGCCACCAGCTGATGCGGTCAAGGCGGCCGGTGCGGGAGTGGGGGCGGAAGAATGAACATGAAACAAACGTACGATATGGCCCTGAATATTCGTTCCTGTCGACAAGTCGGCGTCCTTGCGGCCATGGTCCTGTTCGCTGGTTTGAATGGTTGTTCCGAAATCGAAATCGGTGGGGGATCGAGTATTGTTCCGGAAGTGACGATTCTTCCTCCAAACCTGGACGGAGAAACAGGCGGCGGTTCGGTCGCAGCTTCGGGCAGTCCGTCCGTCGAAGGTGCTTCGGGTGACGGCCCGGGCACACTGACGGGACGTGTTGTGTTAGTGGGCGACATATCATCCCTTCCATTATTGTTTGTTAAGGGAGCTGATATTAAGGATAAGGAAGTTTGTGCAGCGGTTGACATACCTGACGAACGTCTGGTTCTCGGTGCCGATCGCGGTGTCGCAAACGTCTTTGTTTACCTTAAGAAAAAGCCAAAGGGCACTCCCGCGTGGAAGCCGAGTGAAGTGGCCCTGGAGTTTGACCAGAAGAACTGTCGATTCTTGCCACACTGCATGATTATTCCAGTCGGTCAGACGGTGAATGTCCTGAGCGACGATACAGTTGCTCACAATACTCACACGAATCCGGCGAAGAACCAAGGCGTTTCCACTCTCGTGCCGCCCAAAGATCGCGTTGGCAGTCTACAACTGCTGTACACCCGCTCAGAAGATCCCTTCAGCGTGACCTGTGACTTGCACACATGGATGAAGGCCTATCATTTGCCGCTGGATCACCCATACGGAGCAGTCACGGACAAAGACGGATACTTCGAAATTGCCGATATTCCCGCCGGTGGCCACGATCTCGTTGTGTGGCACGAATCGGCTAAGGGCAAGAAGGTGGAACGCCGGAAAATTACCGTAAAGCCAGGCGAAAATTCGCCTCTGGAAATTCAGTACTCAGTAGACAAACTGGAGCTGTAGAGCTGCCGTTGGCTCATTGAATTCAAAATCAAGCCGTATGAGGGCTTTAGTGATGTTGGTCCAGATGAACAGACATATTGCAACATTGATCGCGGCGGCACTTGTGGTGTCTGCGGCCGGTTGCGGTGAGTCGTTGAATTCGAGTTTCGTTTACAGCGAGCAGACGGAAGCTCTGATGCCGAAGGCCCAGAAGGGAATCGACATCGAGGATGCCGACGGAAAAATAACACAACACCTGCCAGGGGCCCAGGATTTGCTCGATGAACGTTTCGGCGACCCGCAGTCGCTCAAAGCGTGGTCAAAGCTTCCCATTGATTTTGGCGGTATCACAGGACACGTTGTGGAAACACCGGACACGCCTCTTATTAAGAGTCTGACTCTTAAATTTGACGGAGAGTTCTCTTTCGACGAAGACGAGCCGCTCTTGATTCAGTTCGTAACGGGAGCCGCGGCGCCATCTGTCGTGAAGATTGATAAGTGGTCTGCGGACGACGGGGAAGCAACGTTGTCCGACTCCGACACGCTCAAGGCCGCTGTGGTCGCCGGCGACGTTATTGTGCTCAACGGTGGTGTCGTACTGCAACATGGTCGCGGCCTGTACATGCGGCATTGTTCTCATTGCCACGGGACCAGCGGCGATGGCAATGGCCCCACCGCTCAGTATCTGGTCCCTCGCCCACGTGACTACCGACAGGGTATCTTCAAGTTCACGTCGACAAATGACCTGTCAAAGATCAGCCGTGATGATATTCATCGAGTGCTCTCAAACGGAATTCCCGGAACCTACATGCCGTCATTCGTTCCTATGCTGGACGAACAGGAAAAGCATGCCGTTGTCGAATACGTTCGCTTTCTGGCCATGCGGGGCGAGTTCGAGAAGAAAATCGCCGTTGAACTGGCGGGTGATTTTTCAAAGGAAGCTCTAGCCTCGCAGCTCGAAGCAGGCGACTCCATGACCGACGTCGTCGACAATCTGACAGCATTCCTCGCTGAAGACATGGCCGACAGTCTGGAGTTCGTGTCCGACGATTTGGCCTCACGATGGACAACCGCCGATACCGACGGTGCGGTAATCATTCCGGACGTTTCACGCGTACCCGACACGTCGGAATCCCGACGAATCGGCCGAAAACTCTATCTGAGCAAGGCCGTCAACTGTGCCGACTGCCATGGCATCGCTGGGGAAGGCAACGGTCCACAAACGACCATCTACGAAAAGAACCCGGTGACGGACAAATTGTACGATACTCCCGGGCTGCACGATGTCTGGGATAACGTCAACCAGCCCAGAAACCTGACCAGGGGAATCTACCGCGGCGGTCGCCGTCCGGTTGATTTGTTCCGCCGGATTCACGCAGGCATCAAGGGAACCCGGATGCCGGGGTTTAGTAAAGCCCTGAATCATGAGCAGATCTGGCACCTTGTTAATTACGCCCTCAGCATTCCATTTAACCCTGAGCCGGGACATATCCCCGGCGTGGCCCAACCCGCAGCAGCGGACCCAGCCGCAGCCGCTTCTAAGTAGTGGAATGATCCGGAGATTGATTACGTGAAAAAGTTTTGGTCACTTTTCTTCTTCTTCTGGCCGGCGCTCGCCATCTGGTCCTGCTGGATTGCGCCCGCACGGGGGTGGTGGTTCGCGACGGAAGCCATGAGCCCGCTGGGCGAACGCATCGATGGTCTGTTTTATCTGATACTGGGTATTGTGACCGTCGTATTTATCGGGACGCAGTTCGCGATTGGGTGGGCGCTGTGGCAAAGTGCGGTCAAGGGGGACGATCAAAAGGCCCATTTTTCGCACGGCAGTCACAGTCTTGAGTTGATCTGGACGATTGTGCCGTCGTTTGTGCTGGTCTTTATCGCTCTGTATCAGATGGATGTCTGGGCGGAATTTCGGGTGCAGTCGTTCTATCCGGATCAGACACAGGAAGACGGCCCGCAACTTGAATTCATGGCTCGGCAATTCGAATGGCGAGTTCGATATCCGGAACCTGGCACGGAACTTAAGAATCAGCCTCAGCCCGGTGACCTATACGCCGTCAATGAGATGCACGTGGTCACCGGACGTCCGGTGAAGTTCAATCTTCGCACGGATGATGTGCAGCATGCTTTTTTTGCCCCGGAACTTCGGGTCAAACAGGACGCTGTCGCGGGGCTGATCATTCCCGTCTGGTTTGAGATTCCAAAGGCCGGCGAATATGTCGTTGTCTGTGCGGAACTGTGCGGTTGGGGGCACTACAAAATGCGCGCCACCATCGTAGCGGAATCGCAGGCAAAAGTTGATGAGTACCTGCACAACCTGCAGACGGAACAGAACTTTGATGGAGTCGTCACGGTAGACGACGAAGACGAGTAAACCAACTGGCGGTTTACTCACATGAAAACCAGGTCGCTGACGCTTTGATACTGTTCAGACGAGAAGTCATCGGACTTCTCCGACAGCACAGCACTGCAAGAATTTTTCCTCGGAAGGTCCTTCGATGGCCACTGTAAGTCCGGCAATCGAATCACATAGCGATGATCACGCACACGGGCATGATCACCATGAGATCGGCTTCATTAAGAAGTACGTCTTCTCAACCGATCACAAGATCATCGGGATTCAATTCCTGATCACCACGTTGATCATGTTGATAGCGGGCGGAGCACTGGCGCTGGCGGTGCGCTGGCAGCTGGCGTTTCCGTGGCAGACAATGCCTATTGTGGGCAAGCTGTTTGCCGGTGAAGGCGGGCAGATCTCGCCTGAGTTCTACACCATGCTGTTTACCATGCATGCGACGGTAATGATCTTCCTTGTGATCATTCCCGTTCTGGCCGGTGCCTTCGGCAACTTCCTGATTCCGTTGCAGATCGGGGCCGACGACATGGCCTTTCCGGCGCTGAACATGTTCAGCTACTGGTTCATGTGGCCAGCTATCTTTTTCTTCTTTGCCAGTTTTCTAGTTGGTGGAGTCACAGCGGGGCCGGCAGCCGGCTGGACGTCCTACCCGCTGCTGAGTGCATTGATGGCAGCAGCACCAGGATCCGGCACAGCCCAGACGTATTGGCTGTTGGGCCTGACGTTTGTCGGCGTGTCGTCCATGATGGGGTCAATCAATTACATGACCACCATTATCAACATGCGAGCACCAGGCATGACGTTGTTTCGCATGCCGTTGACCATCTGGTCGATGTTCATTACCGCGATTCTGCAGGCGTTTGCCCTGCCAGTGCTGACAGCCGCAGGATTCATGCTGCTGGCGGACCGCACGATGGGCACCTGTTTCTTCATACCTGCCGGAATCATCGTCAACAACGCCGCTCCGACTGTGGGTGGTGGTCAGCCGTTGTTGTGGCAGCACCTGTTCTGGTTTTATTCGCATCCGGCGGTCTACATCATGCTGCTGCCGGCGATGGGTATGGTTTCCGACATGCTGGCATGCATGTCCCGCAAACCACTGTTTGGATACAAGCCGATGGTCTACGCGATTGCGGCCATTGCCGGATTGGGCTTCATCGTCTGGGGACACCATATGTTTACCAGTGGGATGAACCCCGCTTTGGGCATGACGTTCATGACGTCCACCATGATGATTGCTCTGCCATCGGCCATCAAGACGTTCAACTGGATCGGCACCATCTGGGGCGGTAATGTTCGTTTCAATGCCGTCATGCTGAACTGTACCGGATTCGTGGCCATGTTCATCGTCGGCGGGTTGAGCGGTATTTTCATGGCGGCCGTGCCGGTCGACATCTACTTCCACGATACTTACTTCATCGTGGCACACTTTCACTACGTTCTGTTTGGGTCAACCCTGTTTGGTGTGTTTGCGGCCATCACGTTCTGGTTCCCCAAGATGTTTGGCCGGATGATGAACGACACCGTCGCCAAGTGGCATTTCGCACTCTCGTTCATTGGTTTCAACGGTGCATTTTTCCCAATGCATCTGCTGGGAATAGCGGGCATGCCTCGCCGCTACGCCGACCCTTATCTGCACCCGTACCTTGAACACCTGTTGCCGATGAATCAGTTCATCACCTGCTCGGCCATCCTGATGGGTGTCGCACAGTTATTGTTACTGGGCAACTTTGCCTACAGCATTTTCTTTGGTGAAAAATGCGGTCGCAATCCATGGGGTGCAAACGGCCTGGAATGGTCGGCTCCGTCGCCACCCGGACACGGTAACTTTGACGTTCCACCTGTCTGCTATCGTGGACCATACGAATACTCATCACCGGAAGCTGAGGCTCTGGGGCAGGACTTTATTCTGCAGACCGAGCCACCACCAGACATGACGAAAACATCGGAGGCAGAGTCCGCCGACACCACAGCGTAACCCATTGGACGAGTCCAGCATTGACAACGTGGCACACACTCCATCATTTAGTCACTCACAAAGCATTTAAGCATCCCGAACTGGATTGTGAAGCCCGCGCTGCCAGGAACGCAGGCACTACAGAACGAGAACAGGCGTGTCCCAGACAGATGACCCAATCAACCTGACAGTGCAACGGTTTGCCGTGCTGACGTGTATCGTCGCATTGCTGCCGATCTCTGTCGGTGCGCTGGTCACAACGTTGAAGGCAGGTATGGCCTTTGCCGACTGGCCGACATCCGACGGGCAGAACATGCTGCTGTATCCGTGGCTGAATGACCTGCGGCACACGGACAAATTTGTGGAAC
>JBDONA010000673.1:0-8450 GCA_039831575.1 Fuerstiella sp.
GTTATCACGAGACGCCAAAAAGTAAACTCACCCGATTCCGGGAACGAGCGGGATCCTTGCGGATTCCGGCATTATCTCAGAGAAGCGTTGGAGGAAATGTCTATGGCTTCCAAAATGAGGGAGTCTGTGAAAAGGCAATGAGTTTTCGTCGTCTGGCGAGTAAACTACAGCATCTGCAAAATGACCATAAAACTGTGCAGATCAAACTTGCAATCTTCCGGAGATTCCTTTTGGAACGAACGTTGTCCCCGCCTCTGCTCCCGTTTCTCCCTTCCCACCAACTGCGCAGACGACACAGATCATCATGAACGCATATTCTGCTGCCCTTGCCCTGGCTATTTCTGTTGTGGGCGCCGCGTCGGCGGCAGCTGAACAAATTTCTTTCCAGCGTCAAGTACGAGGCATTCTGTCGGACAAGTGTTTTCGTTGCCACGGTCCGGACGCAGCAGAACGACAGGCGGGTTTGCGTCTGGACCTTGAAGTCGATGCCAGGAAGGTGCTGGAAAGCGGCGTCAGGGCAATCGTCCCGGGACATTCTGCAGACAGCGAACTGATTGCCCGCATTGTGACCACCGACGCCGATCTGAAGATGCCGCCGGAAGATTCGGGAAAGACGCTGACGGCCAGTGAAGTGGACATTCTGCAGCGCTGGATCGCCCAGGGTGCTGAATGGGGCAGGCACTGGGCCTTCACGAAAGTTCAGCGGCCGGAAGTTCCCGTCGTGAGTGACAGTGCCTCTCGGGTCACAGAAATCGATAACTTTGTGCGTGCACGTTTGCCACAAAAAGGACTGATGCCAGGTGCGGAAGCTGACCGAGTTTCGCTGATCCGTCGATTGACTCTGGATCTGAACGGTCTGCCGCCGACGGTTGCGGAAGTCAATGCCTTCGTCGCCGACAAATCACCACAGGCCTACCAGACCGTCGTCGCACGACTGCTCAGCTCTCCGCGTTTCGGGGAACACATGGCGCGGTACTGGCTGGATGCAGCTCGATATGGCGACACTCACGGCCTGCACCTGGACAACTACCGCGAAATGTGGGCGTACCGCGACTGGGTTGTCAACGCCTTCAACCAGAACAAACCATTTGACGTATTTACAATCGAACAGCTGGCGGGTGATCTGCTGGAAAATCCCACCGACGATCAGATCGTTGCCACTGGGTTTAACCGCTGTCATGTCACCACCAGTGAAGGTGGTTCCATCGCTGAAGAAGTCCACGTCCGTAACGTGGTGGATCGAGTGGTCACGACGGGCACCGTGTTCATGGGGCTGACGCTGGACTGCACAAGGTGTCATGATCACAAGTTCGATCCGCTGACCATGAACGACTTCTATTCCCTGTACGCGTACTTCAACAGCATTGACGGCGCACCACTGGACGGCAATAAGAAGGACCCGGCGCCCGTTCTGAAGGTCCTGACCGGTCAACAGAAACAACAGATCGCAGATCTGGAGACGAAACGCACCACCACGCAGCAAAAGCTGAAACAGTATCTTGCGTCAATTCAGTACGTCGAGCCGAAGACAAGCCGCGGACCGATTTTACCAGAGCCAATCGAGTTCGTCTGGATCGAAGACGCTGTGCCGAAAGGTGCGAAGGCTCAGGGCAATACGCCGTGGAAGTTTGTGCAGGCCCCGGCTCCTGTGTTCAGCGGCCAGTCCAGCAGCACTCGGACGGCGACCGGGTTAAGTCAGCACCTCTTCGACAACGCACCGGAGCCGTTAAAAATCGGGGCGGGCGACGTATTATTTTGTTATGTCCATCTGGATGCAAAGAACCCGCCCAAAGAAATCATGCTGCAGTGGAATGATGGCAGCTGGAATCATCGAGCCTACTGGGGCGGGGACCACATCAATTGGGGCACGAACAATTCTGTCAGCCGCAAACGAATGGGCGACTTGCCAACGGTCGGCGAATGGGTGCGTCTGGAAGTGTCGGCTGCGGATGTCGGATTCAAGCCCGGCAACGAAATCAAAGGCTGGGCGTTCACTCAGTTTGACGGGACCGTGCATTGGGACAAGGCCGGCATGGTCAGCCGCAACGATCAGCAGCCGCTGTACGATTCCTTTGCTGAGTGGCACAAGGATCAGGTGGTCGCAAAAGGAAAATCATTGCCAAAGAATGTTCGTGCTGTTCTGACGAAGCCCACCGACAAACGCACAGATGACGAAACGCAGACGCTTATGAAGCACTTCCTGGAATTCGCGTGGGTTGAGTCGCAGAAGACCGTAGCTCCGCTGCAGAAAGAATTCAAAGCGGCTGATGACAGTCTTAACGGTATCCGCAGGTCTGCACCAACAACGTTGGTGTATCGCGAAAAAAAGGAGCCGACTCCCGCTTACATGCTGACCCGAGGTGAGTACGATCAAAAGGGCGAACAGGTTGCACGCGCCGTGCCGGGCGTGCTTCTCGGACTGCCGCAGGGTGCTCCCAACAATCGTCTGGGACTTGCTCGCTGGCTCACGGCCGATAATCATCCGCTGACTTCACGAGTCACCGTCAATCGCCTCTGGCAGCAGTTCTTTGGTACCGGTCTGGTGAAGACAGCGGAAGATTTTGGCTCTCAGGGCGAGGCGCCCACTCATCCTCTGCTGCTGGACTGGCTCTGTGCTGAGTTCATGAGGCCCCAGCTGGACGGTGCTCAGCACGACTGGGACGTCAAGCATCTGGTCAGGCTGATCGTGATGTCGGCCGCGTATCGGCAGTCAGCGACGCTGGATGCGGCCGCGTATGAAATTGATCCTGAGAACCGATTTCTGTCGCGTGGTGCGAGGTTTCGCATGGATGCGGAGCAGTTGCGTGATCACGCCCTGCATGTCGGTGGACTGTTGTCGGAGAAAATGGGCGGTCCGAGTGTAAAACCGCCACAGCCCGACGGCCTGTGGTTTGCCGTGGGCTATTCCGGCTCGAATACCGTCCGATTCAAGAAAGACGAAGGACGTGACAAAGTTCATCGTCGTACTCTGTATACGTTCATCAAACGTACGTCTCCGCCACCACAAATGAGTACCTTCGACGCGCCATCTCGTGAGGCCTGTGTCGTACGGCGTGAGCGGTCGAATTCGCCTTTGCAGGCATTGTTGCTGATGAATGATCCGCAGTACGTGGAATGTGCGCGGGGACTGGCCGAACGATCCTTCAGCGAATCAGGTCCAACACCCCCCGAACGCGCCAAGTGGATGCTGCAGCAGGCCGTACTTCGCCAGCCATCAGATGCCGAAGTTCAGGGGCTGGTTGATGATTACGAAGCAAACCTGGCGGACTACAAAGCCGATCCTGAATCTGCGAAACGTCTGCTGGAAGTTGGCGAAACAAAAGCAAGGGGCGATCTGGTTCCGGAAGAACTGGCCGCGTGGACGATGGTTGGAAATCTGATCCTGAATCTGGATGAAGTGATTAACAAATGAGACTTTCTCAACAACACATGCTGGCCGAAACCCGACGTCACTTCTTTGCAAAAGGAGCGATGGGTCTGGGAACGGCGGCGCTGGCAGGTCTGAACGCCGACAATGCCAGTGGTATGGCCACCGGCGAGGTCCCCGAGTTTCTGCGACAGTACGCCCCTAAAGCGAAGCGCGCAGTTTGGCTGTTTATGGCGGGGGCACCCTGTCAGCAGGACACGTTCGACTACAAGCCCACAATGGACGACTGGTACGACAAGGATCTGCCGGAATCCGTGCGAAATGGCCAGCGGCTGACGACGATGACTTCCAAACAGAAGCGATTTCCTATCGCTCCGTCGAAGTTCAAGTTCAATCGGCACGGCGAATCCGGCGCCTGGGTCAGCGAACTTCTGCCATACACCGCCAAAATGATGGATGACCTGTGCGTCATTCGTTCGATGCACACCGAGGCCATTAACCATGACCCGGCCATCACATACATCTGCACCGGGCATCAGTTGCCGGGCCGACCAAGTCTGGGATCGTGGCTTAGCTACGGTTTGGGTGCCGAAAATCGGGAGCTGCCATCCTTTATGGTGATGACACCATCGTGGTCGGGGCGGCAGACAGCACAGGCTCTGTACAACCGACTTTGGGGAGCCGGATTTCTACCCAGCCGGTATTCGGGAGTCGGCCTGCGACGGGAAGGAGACCCGGTCCTGTTTCTGTCCAATCCCGACGGAGTCAGCGACATCGCTCGTCGACGGATGCTGGACCGCCTGGCCAAAATGAATCAGCAGACACTTGATTCTGTCGGCGACCCGGAAACTCAGGCCAGAATTGCTCAGTATGAAATGGCATTTCGAATGCAGACGTCGATGCCGGAACTGATGAGCATAGACGGTGAGCCGAAAAGTGTTCTGGAAATGTACGGCCCCGAAGTCACTCAACCCGGCACTTTTGCGGCCAGCTGCCTGCTGGCTCGTCGCATGCTGGAACGCGACGTCCGCTTTGTGCAGTTGTTTCATCGCGGCTGGGACCAGCACAGAGATATCTCCAAGTCGTTACCGGCACAATGCAAAGACATTGACCAGCCGTCATGGGCGCTGGTCCAGGACCTGAAGTTACGTGGCCTGCTGGACGACACCCTGGTGATCTGGGGCGGCGAATTCGGACGTACGGTTTACTGCCAGGGAAAACTCAGCCGTGACAACTATGGTCGAGACCATCACCCCCGCTGCTTCAGTATCTGGATGGCCGGTGCCGGCATCAAAGCCGGCATGGTCTACGGAGCGACTGACGAATTCAGCTATAATATCACAGAAAAGCCCGTCCACGTTCATGATCTGAACGCGACGATTCTGCAGCAACTGGGCATCAACCACGAACGTCTGACGTATCGTTTCCAGGGGCGTGACTTCAGGCTGACGGATGTGCACGGTGAAGTCGTGACGGATGTCCTGGCGTAGCAACGGTCGGAAACGTACGTTGGCTGTTCACGTCCACCACCAACTTTCGTAAAGGACGAATGACGTTATTGGGAATCATCGTGGTCGCAGTCTGTTGTTTGGTTTTTATCAGCTGGTTGGTCGAAAAATTCGGTCCGAAACCAGAGTACCTGAATCAGGCCTATACTGACGACGACTTTCTTGCGGCTGTCCCCGACGCGAATCCTGAATCAGCACTTCGCGTTCGGTCATTGATTTCGGATCAGCTGGGCATTCCGGTCGAACATATTCATCCGGATTACAGCTTTGTTGATGACTACAGTGCCGGGTGAGAAACGGTAACTCCACACCGCGCTGCAGAGCTGGATTTCCAAATTTGCGTTTTTGAAGTTGCGCGTTCCTTAACCCTCCCGCTTTCCGCTTACCGTACCACACATCTGAGTCGGTTTATGTGGCGTCTTTTTTTGTGTCTCTTCGTGCTTCTTGTGGCAAAAGATCAATCCATGTCCCAGGGGATCGCTGGGCAACTTTTAAACAGGAGGACGCAGAGGATACAGAGAAACTATGAATCGCGAACTCTGTTCTCTCTGTTGCCACCTGATTAAACAGATCAGCACCTTTCATGACACAGAAACGGCCGGCATTCCGAAACCAGGCCGTACCGAGCGAGGCGCTGTTCCGGCATCGTCAGCCCACTTCTGTGATCATCCCTTTGCCGGAGCGGCGTCGCTGCGGTCCTGGATTCGGCCTACTTTATCTGGCGTTTCGGAACGTGTGCGACGAGTTGACCGTGCGGGGCTACGCCCCGCACTTTGCCCTCTGAGGGCGCGTCCGTTGGGCGCGCGGCTAAAAATCTCCCGACATCTCACCTGCCGCTGAGCCATGGCAGACCAGCACCGGCAGTCGGCAATCGTACGATCTCGACACCATTGACTTCCTTGTGTTTCAACACTTCGGCCAATGCTTGGGCTGACGGTTCGTTGTCGAGGTTCAGCACGGCCACCGAGTCGCCGCCTGGCTGGTTTGCCTCGCGTCCCAGCGCCATGTTGGCGATGTTAACATCATGCTTACCCAGGACTGTTCCAATGTAGCCGATCAGGCCCGGGACATCATGATGTCGATAGACCAGCAGCAGACCGTCGAGGAATGCTTCGAAACAGTAGGGCCCCAGTTTCACAAGACGCAGGAACTGATGACCAAAGATTGTTCCGGCTGCCTCAAACTGGCCCTGATCGGTGGTCAGCTTAATGGAAATCATCGACGCGAAGTTCTCAGAACTCCCGCTGGCCGTTTCCGTCAGTTCGATACCTCGAGACTTGGCGATTGAAGTGGCGTTGATGATGTTCACATTCGCGTCCAGAGCCGCTTCCAGCAAACCGACGGCAAATGCAGACGTCAGCAGTCTGGTTTTCTTGTCAGCGGCGTCGCCGCGGAAATCGATTTCGGCAGCCTGCAGTGCCTGACCTTTGATCATTTGAGCCGACAGTAGTCCCAGTCGATACGTCAGGCTGAGATAATGCTTCAGGTCTTCCATCTCAGCACCGGAGACCGGCGCCATGTTGATGGCGTAGCGAATATTGTTGTTCACCAGGTAGTCAGTGATAATGTCAGCAGCTTCGACGGCCACCATCTCCTGAGCTTCATCGGTTGAGGCCCCAAGATGCGGCGTCGTGACGACCTGCGGCAGATCCACCAGCCGACGATCCGTTGGTGGCTCTTTGGTAAACACGTCCAGTGCGGCACCGGCGATGTGGCCCGATTCGATCGCATCCGCCAGAGCCGTCTCATCGACGATTCCGCCTCGAGCGCAGTTGATAATGCGAGCGCCCTTTTTCATAGCGGCCAGGCGTTCAGCATTGATGATGCCGCGAGTTTCATCGGTCAGCGGTGTGTGCACCGTCAGAAAGTCGCACTTCGTTACGATTTCGTCGACGTCACGGTACAATTTGATTCCGTATTCTTTGGCTCGTTCTTCGGACAGAAACGGGTCGTATCCCAGGACCTTCATTTCAAATGCCTGTGCTCGGCTGGCAACGGTCAGGCCGATTCTGCCCAACCCGATGACGGCCAGAGTCTTGCCGGATAGTTGCGTGCCCTGGAACATTTTCTTGTCCCACTTGCCGGCTCGCATCGAAGCTGCTGCAGGAGCGATGTTGCGCGACAGGGCCATCATCATCGCGAAGGCATGTTCCCCGGTGCTGGTGGTGTTTCCGGTGGGTGTATTCATCACCAGAATGCCGCCCGCTGTAGCTGCGTCCAGATTGATGTTGTCGACACCGACACCGGCTCGCACGGCGACCTTCAGTCGTTGCTGGCCCTCCAGAACCTCAGGTGTCAGCTTCGTCTTGCCGCGGACGATAATCCCATCAACGTTTTTTAGTTCTTCACGAAGTTGCTCGGGCGACAGGTCGGGCATGACGACCGGTTCAACGCCTTCGGTCTGCTCCAGAATCTGCATGCCGGCGGCGTGCAGGCCATCGGTGATCAAAACTCGATACACTTGAAGAAAACCTTTTTGCTCTGGTTTGGCTCGGAATCGTACTTTGAAATTTCCACGTTTTCTGCAGGACAGACATTTCCGTCCTTTGCAGATCGGGATAGCGGAGCGGTTGGCCCTGCCTGGTTGACGGTACAGAAAACCGTCCGCCGTGTTCTAAGAAACGTTCCTGGCGAAAACAAGACGCGCAAACCGGTGAGCAGTCGTATTTGCAACATCGCGAAAATCAGTCTCGACCAGCGAGACTGCTCTCACGCCGCCGAACGAAAAAACAGCAACCGCAGGTCCTCGAAGATGTGAGCGTCGAGTCAGCTGAAGATGCCAAAGGATCGGTTTCGTCCGGAATCCGTGTGCCGTCGGAATAACTGATGCGTTCCCTGCAGACACATGTTTCTGCCGGTGAAATGCTGTCTGTGACGCGAATAATGACTATAGACGATGTAATCGTCATCTTTGCCCCTGGGTGTGAAGATAGGTAAAGCCTTTCTATCGTGAGGTTTATGCCGATTCCATGCCGTAGGAAATCCTTAGGGGAAACAACCGTTTGACCAGCTGCAAAAGCCGCCGTATATTCGACTTGTGCTCATCACTGATGACGTCTGTCATTATGGTGGTGGGCGCGGTTTCGGATCGAAGGTCTTGTGAACGATCAGCCTTGCTGCCCCTACGCAGTCTGATCACAGGAAGAACGGCGTCTTCTGTGCATTGGCCCACTTTGGTCGACAGTGTCTGTCGGTCAGGCGCGACGCATCCGGGATCCTGAAGAGCCTTTGAACTGTGGCAGTCTGCCACGCAACGAACAATGGGGACGACTTCGGCAAACGGCTGAGGACTGTTCACGGATGACACCAAATGCGGCATGATGCTCGCCTCACCCTTTGGCTGCGAAAGTCAGTCGAATTACGATCGGTCGCTGCTGATCAGATTCGACGTGAGGGGGGAACCAATGCAGCGGATGAGACTTTCTTTAGCTTACAAATGGGTGTTGGTGGCCATCACGGCGGTGACGTTCGGTGTGAATTGCCAGTGTCTGCCGGCGGCTGAGCCATTGCCCGCTGGTGTTGTCAGCGAAGACCAGATCGCAGAAAACCTTACGGCGATCGAAGAGGGCCGGTGG
>JBDONA010000663.1:0-8440 GCA_039831575.1 Fuerstiella sp.
GACAACCACGCTCACCACACCTGACGGGAAAACTCACGGAGCGTACTTCACAACCGTGGAACGCATTGTCGCCGACCGAACGCGACATGCCAACCTGCTGTGGACGCAGTATTGTATTGGTGACGGTACGCTGAAACTGTCGGCTCATACGGATGCAGATCCCACTCGGCCAACCGATGCGACCGCGGCCTTATTCTTAAAGAACGATCGTGGCTGGCAGCAGGCTGCCGAAGTTCCTGTGAACGGGCTGACCGCCATGGCCGAGTTTCGATTGAGCGACTGGAACACCACGACCAGCCGCGATTACCGGGTCGTTTGTGGTGCAAGCGAGTTAACAGGCACGATTCGCGCGGAACCGCGTGGCACTGGAACTCTGAAACTGATGGCTGTGGCCTGCGTCAACGACAAGTGGTTCCCCTACAGCGAAGCGGTGTCTCAGATGGTCGCTCAGAACCCGGACCTGGTGTTCTTCGCCGGAGACCAGATTTATGAAAGCAACGCCGGTGGCGGAATTATTGAGGCCCATACGGAGGACGATGTGCCGGCAGCCATGGCGAATTACCTGGCCAAATGGCGGAAGTTTGGTCTGACATTTCGCGAACTATTGAAGGACCGCCCATCCGTCATGATTACCGACGACCACGACATTTATGCTAACGACTTGTGGGGCGATGGTGGCCGACGCATGACGGGCGACCGCACGACGGGCGGATACCCGATGCACCCAATGTGGGTGAACGCAGCAGAACGCACGCAGACATGGCATCTGCCGGACCCTGCCAGCCCGGGGCCGTGGGGTGACGGCATCAACGCCTATTTCACATCGTTTGACTACGGCGGAGTGAGCTTTGCAATTCTGGAGGACCGAAAATTCAAATCACCGCCTTCCGAGGTTCTTTCGAAAGCGATACCGGATCCCCGCAGCAACAAGCCGAATCGCACGCTTGAGGTCATCATGGACCCGACATTCGATGTGCGAAAACTGGATCGCGACGACCTGCAGCTACTGGGAGCCGCACAGGAGACTTTTGTCGCCGCATGGGCTCACCGCGTGGCCAGTGAAAAACGACTGTCGGCAGTACTGACGCAATCGCCGCTGGTCAACATCGGCAACTACGATGTGACATACGGGGATATGGATGCCAACGGCTGGCCACAGTCCGCTCGCAACCGGGCACTGCGGGCCATTGCTCCGTCCCAGGCAGTTATGATCAGCGGTGACATCCACTTCGGCACTCTGCATCAACATGGCATCGACGACTGGGGCGACGGGCCGTGGGCATTTTCACTGCCTGCATTTTCATCGAAACAGAACCGCAGCTGGCGGCCGGCAGTTCCCGCACAGGGACGCGAAATTCCCGGAGTTGTCGGATCAGGGAATCACCATGACCGCTTTGGCAACAAAGTGAGTGTGGCCGGGACTGCTCATGGCGAAAACGGCTACGGCATACTCCTTTTCGACAAGGAGAAACATCAGATCACAATGGAGCTGCACACGATGGATCAGGACCGCAGGCCGAGCAATCTTCGTGTTCCAGGCTGGCCGCTCACGATCGACATACGGCATGCCGACACGCAGAAGTAGTCCATTCAGATGCCTGCAGACCACAAAACGCTGTCCATTCTGAAGCTGGGCGGAAGCCTTCTGAGTCTTCCGGATGTCGGCGATCGACTTGTTTCATTTGTCAATCAGCACCAGATTGAGAATCCTGTCGTTGTCGCAGGTGGCGGTGAGTCGGCAGATCTGGTGCGAAACTGGGCAGAACGTTTCGCACTCTCCGACTCGACAGCACACGATCTTGCTCTCAAAGCCATGGCCTTGAACGGTGAACTGCTGTCGCATCTGGACGACCGCTTTACACTCGTCAACAATCCCTGGGATCACGGCGATTTGAGTCCGCCGGAACGGGTCGCCGTACTGCACCCCCTGTCTGCCATCGCCAGCCTGGAAGCAAGGCTGCCGCACGACCAGCACCTCCCGAAGTCATGGGATGTTACAAGTGATTCGATCGCTGCATGGTTTGCGAAATGCTGGAATGCCGAACGGCTCTATCTGCTGAAATCCATCGACCTGCCGGCAGAGCTGCTTCACAGCCAACCCGATTCGGACGTCACTCAACAGCAGCGAACGTCACTGGCGAATCAGTTGACACAGCGTGGATTTGTCGACCAGGCCTTTGCAGAGTTCGCGACGACGATTCCATCTGTCGCATGGTGCAACCTGCGGTGTCAGGTGCTCGAATTGCGGATGTTCTGACGGGACATCCTGTGTCCGCCACGCTGCACCTCTGTGCACTTTACAGCCGTGCTGTCAGTTTTCCGATAGAAAATCGCGTTGCCAGTCTGCGAGTCACGCTCGCCGTATGCTGATCATTCGACTGCCGCGGTACAAGACGAAGCACGACACCACTTGTCACAGCCTGAAAGATGTCGTGATCCCAATCTTCCACACCAAAGTCCGGTGACGGATCGAAGACGGCCACCCGCCGGGGGCCGGACTGTCCCAGACATACGACAGAATGACCGACATTCTTCTTGAATCCATGGTCCGTCCGGGCCTCAAAGCACTTTGTGTCGACGTTGACTGACAGCACACAGGGCGTTGAACCAAAACGAATCAATGATCCCACCGAGAACGGCTCTACGGCCACAGTCCATGCAGAATCCGCAGTTTTCAGCATCAGGCCGCGATACACCCCCAGCCAATGTGTCCCCTCGCGAGTGAGACACAGTTCGGCAAGTTCGCTTTCGCTCGCTTCGATTCCATGCAGACGCAGAACTGAAACGGCACATGCAGCGGAACATGTATGCGGAGTGGTCTGCGTTTGCAGTTCAGACCGAGTAATGTCGGCAGCACAACTCGGCGGTTGGCCCAGCGTCGGCGCGACACTGGAATACACGCACAGCAGCAGTGTCACTACGCTTAGAATGGCGCGTCGATAAGTCCCAACCTGCGACGCCACGTAGATCCCTACAAAAAAGCTGCCCCACAGCGGCAGCCAATTGGCAAGAATGATCAGGCTCGAAGTCGGCATCAGTTGCGTCAGAACGGGCTGGTTCCAGAGGCAGGTGATGTAACCAGCCATCAACGCCAGAGCCACTAACTGCACTGAGACCTTGCTGGACCGCGATCCGTGACACCCAATCCAGAACCCGCCAAGAAGACAGGCCAGAATGGCACATCCAAGAATCATGATGGCAACGGTCAGGTCGTTCACGACAGACCACCTTTAGTGTGGCTGCGTTTGCAGCGGACTCAGCTGACCCGAAACGGCGAACCGTTGAGACAGCGCAGCACTCTACTTCCTTAATGAATAGATCGTTAATTCCAGGGAAGTTCTCAAACCCAAGCAACACTTGTTGCGGGAATTACGCATAAATCTGCACTATCGCAAACCCGCCACGGATACAGACAGGCAAATACTGCCGTAAGGAGATGCGGCGTTCTTCACGGACCGGCTGTTGGCTGCGTTTGCCTGTCAGATCCTGACGTTCGAGTGTGGTCTGTGCGACGGCCGATTACGTCCAGCAACAGGACGACCGAAACGCCGCAAACACACAGAATGATGGCCACCCAGACCTGTGACGTGAAGGCCTCGGGAATGAAGTTTTCAAACGTCTTGTGTTTGAACTTTTCCACGTCCGGCGTCACGTCGCTTTGAAACGGCCACAATCTGTATAACGAGCCCAGCATGAAACCACACAGCACCGCCATGGTTCCATCGTGATACCTGGACAGCAGCCAGCGAAGCACGCGGCTGAAGCTCAAAAGCCCGGTCAGACATCCCAGACCAAACACAAACAGTGCCCCAATCACGGCGATGTTGATGTCACCGTGAACCACTGCCTTGATGCTGTCCGTAATGTAGTGGTATCGATTCAGCAGCAGCAGAATAAAGGCACCGCTGATCCCCGGCAGAATCATTGCGGTGATCCCGATCATGCCACAAAAGTACAAATACCATAAGGATTCGGGAGGATTCTGCAGAACAGAAAGTGTCACCAATCTCAGAGCGACCACACACCCCAGCAGCAGCATGCCAAACAGCTGCATATTCCACTTTGGGATTCGTCGTGCCACGATCAGACTGGAAGCGATAATCATGCCCGTGAAGGCAGCAAACGTGAAAGACATCTGGCTGGACAGCAAGTAAGTCATCAGAGACGCCAGGCCGCCAATGCCCACTGCGATGCCGCAGCCGAGAGCAGCGATGAATCGAAGGTCGATGTAGTCGGCAGCTGCCTGCCACTGTCGGCTGAAAAGCAACTTCAGAAACCTTGCATCGCAACGCGTAATCGCAGCAATCAACCGTTCGTAGACACCCAGAATCAGCGCAACTGTTCCTCCCGAAACGCCCGGTACGATATCCGCCGCCCCCATAGCGAAACCACAACTGGCGATTCGAAGATCCGTAGAAAACGAATTCGGACCAGTCCGGTCGACGGCAGACGTGTTGGTAGTTTCGTCGTTCATAAGCGTGTTGTGTTGCAAATCGTGATCAGCGGAGACCAGACATCATGACCTGGCGGCCGGAATTTCAGTGAAAACAGCCCTGATTCTCTCGTGTTGAGACAGATCGGGAAAGACCATCTTCCTGCCCGGAATCCGCCGAAGGACTCGACTCCCCGCCTCCTGACGTGCTGTCCACCCGTTTTCTGATCCCGCTTTTCCTGAACTTCAGCTATACTCATAGCCATACGCTTTTTGCCTGTATGCTGGTGGACCTGGTTCAGGAGCAATTGTGCATGACGATGTTGAATTCGAAAAAGTGCCCTCATACACGACGACGGTGGCTGACGTCCGTCTCTGCTGCTCTGGCAACGCAGCCGTTTGTTCGGGCCAATCCGCTTCCGTCATTGAAACCTCGATCTGTCATCTACATCTTTCTGTCCGGGGGCCTGGCACAGCAGGACAGCTTTGATCCGAAGCCGCAGGCAGCAAACGATATCCGCGGTGAGTTTCAGCCGATCGCCACACAGACGCCGGGACTTCAGATCTGTGAACATCTGCCTCGGCTGGCAGCTCGCAGCAATCTCTGGAGTGTCGTGCGCAGCCTGACGCACCCGTACAACGAACATTCCCAGGGCCACGCCGTGATGATGTCAGGGCGAACACCAATGCCTGTTGGCTTCAATCCGTCACTGCCGAAACCATCGGACCACCCGTCGATCGCGGCGCTGATGGGAGTGCTGCTACCTGAGCAGAAAGGACTGCCGTCTTCGATCGTGCTTCCGGAAAAGCTGATTCATCGCACAGGCCGGGTGATTCCCGGCCAGTTCGGTGGAGTCATGGGCAGCCAGCACGATCCGTGGATGCTGAGCGCCAGCCGCTTTAATGCCAAAAGCTATGGTGCATGGCCGGAATATGAATTCCACCATGCACGCGGTAAGGAAACTTCTGATGATCTGCAATTCAGGACTCCGGGGCTGAGTCTGCCGGAGGGGCTGTCGAAATCTCACTTCGGCGACCGTCTGGAGTTGTTATCGCAGATCGAACTTCGTGACCGCAACCTGCAGAAACTGGAAGAAACGGCGAGATTCTCCCGCTATCGCGAGCGTGCGATTTCAATGCTCGGTGATGGCCGCCTGAACAGGATGTTTGACATCCATTCCGCAGAAACATCTGAACTTCAACGTTACGGAAAAAACACGTTTGGCTGGTCGTTAATGCTGTCGCGCCGACTTGTCGAATCGGGAGTCGGTTTTGTTCAGGTGAATCTGGGAAACAATGAGACGTGGGACACACACGGCAATGCATTTCCAAATCTCAAAAACTACCTGCTGCCGCCCATGGATCGAGCGGTGTCGGCGTTGCTGGACGACCTGTCGACCAGTGGTCTGCTGGAATCAACACTGGTTGTGATGGCTGGAGAATTCGGTCGCACGCCAAAGATCTCCAGTCTGCCGGCGCACTATGAAAAGCCCGGCCGGGATCACTGGGGAGCCGTGCAGTCCGTGCTGCTGGCAGGCTGCGGCTTCGACGGAGGCCGCATTATTGGCAGCACCGACAATCAGGGCGGACATCCGACGTCTGCCCCACAAACTCCCGAAACGCTCGCGGCGACGATGTATTCAGCGCTGGGTCTGCCACGACACGCTCAGTGGTACGACCTGCAGGAACGCCCCATGCAACTCTACAATGCCGATCCGATTTCCGGCGTGGCCTAAAGAGCTGTGCTACAGCGTGCCGAGCCACTGCACGAGTCGTTTCAGGTCGACCTCGCACATGCCCATCACCATTTCCTGCCGATGGCTGGGATGGACTGCGAGAATGTGGTCTGCATGGAAAACGATTTCGTCACCCGGACTGACCTGATGCAGCCGGGATTCATAGAGCGGATTGTCGACCACAGCTTTAAACAAGCCGTCTTCACGTTCCAGAACCTGCACCCAGAAGTCTTCTCCCCATCCTCGCGACGGTACGTCTTGCGCTGGCAGCGGGACCAGCGAGGCGGGCTGCTCGTGGCTGAGAATCGGCTTGGACGCGTCGCCGTGGCAGGACGGACATTCACATTGCTCGGGAGCATCCGGATGAACTGAGAATCGAGGGGAATCAATCCTGAGTTCCACGAAGTGGCCAATGCCGACGTGCTTCTTCAAGACAGGGTGAGGAATGCGGAAGTTATCCGCATTCTGCTGATTCATCAGAACACCGTCGACCAGTTCATAGCCGTTGGCAAATTGCTGCTGCTGAAATTCGGAGAAGAGGCTCATATCGTGTGATCATACCCGCAGGCGCTTCCGGTAGGAAACAGTGAGCGAACGAATCTCGACTCTCATTGCTATCTAAACAATTCACTTCACCCTCCCCCCCGGGGAGGGCAGTTGCTGTAATCGCACGACGACCGGTAGGCGAAACCGCAAAGTAAACCCTCCCCTCGCTTTGGCTCGACCCTCCCGGAAGGAGGGTGAAATTCGTCGGGGCGATTTGAATCACAAAAGGGTCGGGAGTCTCCGAGACTCAAAGCTGAGCAAGTTCGTACTCGAAGCCGCCGGACAGAATCGGAAAACGGCACCATGTTCTGGGATCCAGGTTCTTGTCGTCAACGTGGAACGATGGTGCGTAGCGTTCGCGTTTCCATTGGTTGCGTGACCACAGCCGAAAGAAGCGTTTGACCCAATCCCTCAGCTGATCATGCGAATATTCAGAATGCGCTTCGCTCAACAGGACAAGGATCTCCTGTGGACTCAGTTTGTCGCCAATCGCCATATTTTCAATCTCGTCCAGCAGCGGATAAGGCATCAGGTCACCCTCGTCCGTTTGCTCGAATTCAGATGGTCGAAGTTCTGCCGTAGGTTGCTGCCGGTTGACAAGACCCAACGCAGAAACCGGCGAACAATTGGCACTGCCATCCGTTTCCATCAGAGTCAACCACTGGCGTAAGAACGCTTTATCGATGCCGGCAATCGGACTCAGGCCGCCCGACGTGTCACCGTCCATCGTCGCATAGCCAACGGCCGCCTCAGACCGATTACTCGTTGACAGCAGCAGCGCGTTCTTCAGGTTTGCGAACATCCAGATACTCGGTGCCCGCGTTCTGGCCTGGATATTCTGCAGCGTGATATCATCGCCATCCCATTCGAGTTTTCGCCCGATGGCGTTTTCAATGATAGACGTGTACTGTGCAACGATCTGGTCCACATCCAGATGATGGAATACGCCTCCAACGCCGGTCGTCACGGCTTCTGCGGCAGTTCGCGTCGTCTCGGAACTGTTGCGGGTCGCCTGGTAGACGCCGGTGAACAACAGATTCATGGCCTCGTCAACGCCGGACGTATGCTCAATTCCAGGGATGTACGACAGTTTCTCCCGAAATCCGTCGACGCCCAGCGCTGCCAGGGCTCGTTCCACCGTGCACCTCAGCAGACATGCGGTTGCCGAAGAATCCGCACCGCCGCTCATACTCACGATGAAACCGTTCGAACGACTTTTGCGCATGTAGTCGAACAGCGCCAGTGCCAGGGCCTGCGTGAATTCGTCCGCTTCGGTTTCCGCCGGCGCGTGGGCGGCAGCAGTGGTGTGAGTCGCAGGAGCAGACAATGCCCCACCGATGCGAGCGATGCGGTCGTGCACGTCATCGCTCACATCAACAGGCATCGCATGAATTCCGGCGCGGCGAGTTCGCGTGAGTTCAACATCCACATCGGCCACGGTCACGTTGACGTCATGAAACCCGAATCGCGGACCGGCAGCAACCAAATCTCCGCACGACGCGATCAGCGCACCACCGTCATAGATGGCTCGACCGGCTTCGTTGCCGACAAGGTTGGCATAGATGTAGCTGACGCCAAACGATCGGGACCCCTCCAGCACAAAGCGTTTTCTGGTCTCATGTTTGCCAAATGCAAAATGACTGGCGCTGGGATTCAGGATGACGTCGACTCCGCATTCCGCCATCCGGTTCCCCGGCCGACCGGCGACCCAGGCGTCTTCGCAGAT
>JBDONA010000784.1:0-8407 GCA_039831575.1 Fuerstiella sp.
GAACTAAGCCAACATGTCCCCCCGCTACCGTTGCGCTCGCACGGTCACGGGGGAAAGGGGGATGACAGCCCTATTGCACACGACAAACACTAAATCAACAGGCCGTTACGCCGAGGGCTACGTGCTGCCGCCGCTTCGCGGCTGACCAGATCTCGGTTAGAACAAGTTCAACGAACCAGGCTGCAACCACAGTGTTTTCGTGTCCTGTCCGCGATGTGTGAGCGCGTTGAAATGGGAATCATCGGAAGTATCGGCACTGTCCGACAATGTGCTGTTTTACACTGTGAATAAGGGCATCAGGTCGTGATTCGCCGATGTTGTACTGTTGATATGAGGCAAAACCGCTACCCTGCAACACGGATCGAAAAGATCTCTGGACTGACGTGAACAGATGCCGAATACTATGACCAGCCATTTTCGGACGCGTCAATGCTCACACAAAGCATGCAACAACTCGTGACCACAACCATGACAGCATTCATGCTGCTCATGCAGTGCGTTACGTCTGTTCCCAGTGCTTGTGGATGCTCAGCGGCGGCACAGACTGACGCGGTCGCGAATACATGCTGTCATCAGCTGCCAGATGCCGGGGAAGACTTGCCGTCGAAGGTCAACGCAGGACACACCTGCTGTTCGTCCGAAAACCACCAGTGCGTCACAGAAAAGTGTACATGTGGCATGGGTGACACGGCATGCAGTTGCGGGAGCCAGGATCAGAATGAGGAACCTGTCCCGGCTCGGGAACGCGAGCAGCGTTCTGAAAACGAGTTGAAATCTCTGTCTGCGGCGATGGCCGCAAGAAGTGCCGTCTGCCGTTTGGGCGACGATGATCGCACGGTGCGAGTTGTGTCCCATTCAGAATGCGTTGCTTCAATACCAGTGCAGATTCTGCTCTGCACATGGCGAACCTAGCGGCTGCCTGACGGTCGCCAGCGTGTGCTGACCGTCACCCTGCGATAGCCGCAGTTCTCTTCGTTCGCTGAATCTTTCGGTATGTTGTCGCGCAGGTGTCTGCGCGCTCCGAAGGACTTTGAATCCATGTCTTGAAGGAATCCATCATGCGCTCTTTTTCTCTTCTGTCGTTGCTGGTTGTGGGCACGTTTACCATCGTTGGTTGTGCCGAAAACGCAACATCGTCCACCGACACGTCCACCGATACATCAACCGAACCAAAACCAATTCTGACTTCGATCAACACAAACTGTCCAATCATGGGCGGCGAAGTGACCGACGACGGTGGGTCAGTCGACTGGGACGGCAAGACCGTTGGCTTCTGCTGTCCGGGCTGTGTCGACGATTGGAATGACCTGTCAGATGACGACAAGTCGGCGAAGCTGGCATCAGCGTCCAGCGACCCGGGTGACCCCGAAGTGCAGGGCGATGACGCAACGGAGACCGAGGCCAGCTAGATGTCGTCATGCGGTCAACCAATGACATGTGTGTGTGGGGAATAACATCTTCTTGATTCGTTGACACGAATTCGGAGCGGTCGACGGGAACAGTTGCTCATGGCACTCTTCCAAACGTCAATGCAGTCGCGTCTTTGCCGGCCGCTCTCTTTTGCATAAGGCCCATCAGAATATCACGTTCAGCCTTCATGGCTTTCCATTCGGCGAGTCGGAGATTTGATCATGTCACCGTCCAATCAGACAGAAAACCCCAAAACAGAAACGACTGCGGGTCCCGTTGCGGCGTCCACAACTCCGGTCACTTCGTGGCAGGCATTCGGATGGCTGCTGCGCTATATTTCGCAGCCACTGCTGTTCCTTGCGGCAGGAGCGGCACTGCTGGGACTTCTTGGCCTGGCTCAAAAAAACGGCTGGATTTCTGCCGGAGGATCCAGCACTACTGATAGCGCCGCAACGGCGACTGCCGACGTGGACTACATCTGCCCCATGATGTGTACGCCTCCGCAAAAAGAATCTGGCCGTTGCCCGGTTTGCGCGATGGAGCTTGTGCCAGCCTCAGGCGGTGCGGGAGGCGACGAACGGTCCGTCGTTGTTGATCCGGCATCGCGGCGAGTTGCAAACATACAAACGGTGTCCGTCCGAAACGTCCCGATGAATCGCACGATTCGAGCAGTGGGCGAGTTACGTTATGACGAAGGCAGTCTAAAAAGTCTTTCTGCGTACTCTGATGGAAGGTTTGACAAATTATACGTCGACTACATCGGAGCCGTCGTCAGGAAACACGACCGACTGGCCGAGTTCTATTCGCCGGATTTGTATTCCGCACAGGTCGAGTATTTGCGAGCGACAAAATTTCTGGCGGGGCAGACTTCAAAGAGAATACCGTTAGTCACAACAGCGTATCGCGATCTGCAACGCAGTTCTCGACAGCGACTGATCGAACTCGGCATGACGGAGACGCAGATTCGTCATTTGGAAAGTGAAAAGGAAGCCCGCAGACGCCTTGATATTCTGTCTCCAATGTCCGGCACGGTCATTGAGAAGATGGTTGTTGCCGGCAAGTACGTGAAGGAAGGACAACCGGTGTTCCGGTTGGCTGATCTGTCGACCGTCTGGCTGATGGTCGAACTGTTTCCGGAGGACGCGGCGGCAATTCGATACGGTCAGAAAGTCGATGCCCGGATGAAATCGTTGCCAGGCCGTGCGTTCACGGGACGCATTGCCTTTATCGATAAGGACGTGAATCCGAACACTCGAACTGTCAGTGTGCGAGTCGTTCTGGACAACAGTGACGGTTTGCTGCGAATTGGTGAGTACGCCACGGCACAAATCTCTGTTCCCATGAGCGCAAACGCGGGGATGGAAAGTCTCGTCTACGATCCGGAATTGGCCACCAAATGGATCAGTCCGCGACACCCGCACATCATTGCTGATGGGCCAGGTCAGTGTCGGCTGTGCGGTGACGAACTTGTTCCTGCCAGTAGCCTGGGCTTCACCGACAAACCGCAGGTTGCGGCCAACGTGACCGTCGTACCACGAAACGCAGTGCTGATGGCTGCCGGTCACAGTGTTGTGTATGTGGAAGAACAACCCGGACGCTTCGCAATTCGACGAGTCGTGACGGGGGCGATGGCCGGTGGAGACATTGTCATCGAGCGAGGGCTTGCTGAGGGTGAGAAGGTTGCGACGGGAGGCAACTTCCTGCTGGATTCTCAAATGCAACTGGCGGGCAACCCGTCGCTGATTGATCCGACACGGGCGGTGGAACCCCTGGAAATGGTGCCGGGCTTTGATGCCACAATGCTGGCGGCGATTCAGATGTTGCCGGACGAAGACCAGCAGCCGGCCATGGAGCAGGTCATATGTCCTGTCACCGATTTTAAGCTGGGATCAATGGGCGTTCCTCCGAAAGTCACTATTGACGGAAAAGCCGTCTTCCTGTGCTGCGAAAGCTGTCGCGAAAGTTTGATGAACGATTCGCTCCGATTCATCACCAAGCTTGAGACCATGAAGGAAAACGGAACGCTGCATTCTCAAGCGGCAGACAGCGGCGAGATGTCGTTTCCGGAACTGCCGGAATTTGGTGCCATCCAGCCAATCGACGCGGACGACGGACTGCCACCGATTGGCGCAATCGAATTGGTGCCGGTTCCCCCCGAGACTGGTTCCGAAACTGAGCAAACACCTGCAGCAGGCACTGCGTCAGAAAGGATTCCGCAGTGAATTGGTTACTGAACTTCTGTATTCGCGAACGTCTGCTGGTCGGCCTGGGCGTCGTTGCCATGATCGCCTACGGCTGGCATGCGGCTCAGCACGTTCCGATCGACGCGATCCCGAACGTCGGTGAAAATCAAGTGATCGTTCTTACGGAATGGATGGGACGCTCACCAAAGGACATCGAGGACCAGATCACCTACCCTCTTTCTGTCGCTCTGCAGGCTGTGCCGGGTTCCAAAAGCGTGCGTGGCAAAAGCATGTTTGGCTTCAGCTTTGTGCAGGTCACGTTTGGCGACGACGTGGACTTCTATTGGGCACGTTCGCGTGTGTCTGAGCAGCTGACGACGGTAACCGGATCGTTGCCCGAAGACGTCAGCCCCGTGCTGGCCCCCGACGCAACGGCGCTGGGGCAAATCTATTACTACGTGCTGGAACCTCCGCCCGGAATGGACCTTGCCGAACTTCGGTCGCGGCAGGACTTCTTTGTGAAGTATTCGCTGCAGTCGGTGGATGGCGTCGCTGAAGTCGCGTCCATCGGTGGATATGTGAAGCAATATCAGATTGATGTCGATCCGGACGCACTGCGCTCACACAACATCACGCTGAGCACTGTCATCACAGCCGTCAAAGCATCCAACATTGATGTGGGGGCAAAGACTGTGGAACAGGGCGGTATGGAATTCATCGTCCGCGGCAAGGGCTTCATCGGTTCCGGAAAGACCGAACAGGAAACGATCGAACAGATCGAAGACACGGTTGTGGTCACTCGCGAAGGCATTCCGATCACCGTGGGCCAGCTTGCCAACGTGCAGACCGGCCCGGCGTTTCGGCGTGGAGCACTTGACTTTAACGGCAGCGAAGCCGTCGGCGGCGTTGTGGTGATGCGTTACGGTGAGAATCCTCGCGACGTCATCGATCGCTTGAAGGCGAAGATCGCGGCGCTGGAACCGGAACTGGATGGCATACGCATTGTCGGCGTGTACGACCGCACACAGCTGATTAACGAAACCATCACCACGCTCACCACTGCGCTGACCGAAGAGACGCTGATCACCATCGTCGTAATGATTCTGTTTCTGCTGCATTTCCGAGCGAGTCTGATCATTGCGATCACGCTGCCAACAGCCGTGCTGATGGCGTTTATCGCGATGCACGTGTTCGGTGTCGATGCCAACATCATGTCGCTGGCGGGTATCGCAATCGCGATCGGGACGATGGTCGACATGGCGATTATTGTTCTGGAAAACGTCTACGAAGCTCTGGCGGAATGGGAGGCCAAAGCAGGAGCCAACATTGAAACGGCGGAGGCCCGCTCAGAAGCTCGCATGAAAGTGATTCGTGAGGCCGCTTTGGAAGTGACACCGGCTGTCGTCACGGCCGTCAGCACGACCATCGTTAGCTTTCTGCCCGTATTCTTTCTGACCGGCCGCGATCATCGACTGTTTGCTCCACTCGCATGGACGAAGACCTTCGCTTTGACGTCCAGTCTGATTATGGCGGTGACCGTCGTGCCGATGCTGTGTCGAGTTCTGTTGAACAGCGACAACGCCCATCAGTTTCGTCGGCTCTGGTCGTCACTGGGTCTTGGTTTTGCAATACCGCTGTTGTGTTCGTTTGTCTGGGGACAGCCACTTGTCGCATGGACGGGCCTGTCGCTGGTCGAACTCACGACCGCCTCAACGATTGTCGGCGTGGCACTGGGATGGTGGATGTCGAAAGAACGTATTCGACCCATGGAAGCTAATCCTGTCAGTCGCTTTGTGCGCTGGGTGTATGGTGGTCGACTGAGATTCGCATTGAAACACAAGGCACTCAGCCTTTCCTTTCCAGCAATCATTCTGGTGATCGGACTGGGAGCATGGATCGGCTTTCCAACGGTCCTGAAGCCCGTGGAAAGATTTGCAGAAACGATGGGGGCCGATTTGAACGACGTCCCCGGCTACGTCGACGCGAAGCATCTGTTCACCGGCCTGCAGACCGACGATTGGATCGCTCTGGACGAAGGCAGCTGGTTCTATATGCCCAGCCTGTATCCGGCGGCCAGCTTTAATCAGGCGATGGAAATCCTGCAGGCGCAGGACGCGATGATCAAACAGATACCGGAAGTCGACAACGTGCTGGGAAAGATCGGGCGGGTCGAATCAGCACTCGATCCGGCTCCGGCAGCGATGGTCGAAACGTATATCACGCTGAAGCCAAAAAGCGAATGGCGTGAAGGAATGACGGAACGAGACATCTGGGACGAAATCAACGCCGTGGCCACATTGCCCGGCGTCACACCGGCTTCCCCGCTGCAGCCCATTGAAGGCCGTGTGGTGATGCTGCAGAGCGGTATTAAGGCGTCGATGGCTATCCGAATCTACGGTGACAGCCTGGAAGGCCTGTCAAAAGCCGCCCTCGCAGTCGCTGCCCATCTGAAGACGCTGTATCCGGTCAACGCCGGCACGGTGAATCCGGACATTGTCATGGGCAAGCCGTACGTGGAATTCGAGGTCGACCGCAAACAGGCGGCTCGCTACGGCATGAACACCATGATGGTCAATCAAATTGTCGCGGCTGGTCTGGGTGGCGTCGATGTGACGGAAACGGTGGAAGGACGAGAACGATATCCCATTCAGGTACGCTACGAACGCAGCGTACGTGAACACCTGGAATCTCTGGATTCCGTTCCCGTGGTCACACCGACGAACGAAGTCGTGCCCCTGAAACAACTGGCCCACGTGTCGACAACATGGGGGCCGGGAGCCATCAACAGCGAAGACGCTCGGCTGGTCGCCCATGTGTCGTTTTCACCTGCCGGACAGGGCGGGGATCTCGAAACCGTCGAGGCGGTCATGAAATCACTGTCCACAGCTCGCCGCATCGCAATGGAGAACCCGGACGAACGCCATGCGGAAGGCCTGTATTTCCCCGACGGCAACTTCGAACTTCAGCCAGTGGGATCGTTTCAGAATCAAATTGAAGCCAACGAACGACTGATGTGGATCGTGCCGGCCGTGCTGCTGGTGAACCTGCTGCTGCTGTACCTTACGTTCCGCAACCTGCCAATATCGCTGGTGGTGTTTTCCGGTATTCCGGTGGCATTTGCCGGCGGCATGATCGCGGTTGCCGTCATGGACGTCGACATGAATACGGCGATCTGGGTGGGCTTCATCGCGTTGTTTGGCGTCGCCGTCGACGATGGCGTGGTGATCGCAACATACATCCGCCAAACCCTGGACAAACGTGACATCCGCAGCATAGACGATTTGCGTGAAGCGATCTTCTATGCCGGATTAAAGCGAGTGCGACCGTGTCTGATGACGACAATTACAACATTGGTGGCACTTGTCCCCGTTCTGATTTCAACCGGCCGGGGAGCCGATGTTGCCCGAGCCATGGCACTTCCGGTCTTCGGCGGCATGCTGGTGGAACCATTTACATCCTTCATCGTACCGACGCTGTACTGCGCGTATCGGGAATTTTGCATCAGGACGGGACTGGAGAGTTTCGCGCCGCTCACAGTCGTCGGTCAGGAGAATCCGGATTCTTCGGCCGCATGACGACAACGCTCACCAGCAGACAGGTGAGCGAACTGACCACTTGATTTTTTACGCTGCTGAAAGGACGTCAGCAGCACACAGACGGAATGAGTTTTCCTGAAAGGAATCAACAAATGAAGACTCACAAATCACTTCTGTTGACAACCGTCGCGATTGCTCTTTTGCCGCTGGGCATGATCCCCAGTGCGATCGCGCAGGATTCAACGCCGGTCCTCAGCCAGCATGATCAACTGAAGATTGCCGTTCAGAAGATTTGCCCCGTGATGGGCAAGCCGCTCGGCAGCATGGGGACTCCGGTGAAGATGAAGATCGGAGAAGAAGAATTGTTCCTGTGCTGCAAAGCCTGCGCGAAAGGGCCAGTCAGTCGCGAGCACTGGGCAACAATCCATGCCAACTTCAGGAAGGCTCAGGGCCAATGCCCGGTCATGGAAAAAGACCTGGGTGTTGGCGCAAAGTGGACCGTGGTCAACGGGCAGATCTTCTACGTTTGCTGTCCGCCGTGCATTGAAAAGATTAAGGCCGATCCCACAACTTACCTGGCAAAGCTGCACCAGCTTTACGCAGCCAACACGGCAGATCTGCAGGGACACGACGCCATCAAAATGGCCGTGCAGAAGATCTGCCCGGTGATGGGCGAGCCACTAGGCAGCATGAGAATTCCCATCAAGGTGAAGATCGGCGAGGAAGAACTGTTTCTGTGCTGCGAGGCGTGCCGCAAGGGAAAGATCGATCGCACACATTGGGCCACGATCCACGCCAATTTCGCGAAAGCACAGGGTACGTGCCCGGTCATGCGAAAACCGCTTCCTGCCAATCCGAAGTGGACGGTTGTCAACGGTCAGATCATCTACGTCTGTTGTCCACCATGTGTCGAAAAGATCAAGGCCAACCCAGTAAGCTTTACAACAAACCTGGATAAGGTGTATCGAACATCACTCAACGGAACGCCGACACTCCGGTAATTCCATCCACAACGCATCTGCGTCGCTGATGCTCGACGACCGCCAGAAGAATGTGGAACCCGAACCACTGGCAATGCCGGTGGTCTGACGAAGGCCCCTCGAACAGACTGTCCCGTTATTTGGTGAGGCGAGGCAATCTGCATTGTTTCGTTCGTATCATGCTACGGCCGCAAGTGTCACCACGGTTTTGCCTTCAACAAGGCGCTGATCAAGGATACGGTCCACAGTCAGAAGATTATGCACCAACACCACCAAAGCGACCTGAGTCCGGGCTCGC
>JBDONA010001110.1:0-1988 GCA_039831575.1 Fuerstiella sp.
ACTGTATTCCCCCACTGGGGGAATCGTCGGGGACTTCAGCTTCGATCAGCTGCCGAACATTCTTCGCCGCGATCAATCTGTATGCCTGCGACTTCTTGATGCCGCAGGGTTCCACTTTGTCCATGTAGGCTTCGAAAGAATCAAAGCCTTCGTCGCGGAATTCCCGATCTATTCGGATGCGGTCCAGTATCACGCCGGTCTGGCAGAAGGATTCGAAAGTGGCGGCTATAGCAGCCGCCAGTTCACGTTCTGATTTTGCGAGTGCTGAGTCAGCATCAACTTTTGGCGTTGTCGTCGTGCCCGGTCGTTGTACAATCATCCTTGAATCTCCAATAAAGGCGGCTGCGGGACTAGTGATCCCACAGCCGCCGTTTTTATTTGGTCAGACTAGGTTCGTGCGCGAGTGCAACGCATTGACTGCGTGAAGAACGTGTTGAGCCCAACCGATCAGTTCTTCAGCATTCATCACAATCGCATCGAGATCATCTTCCTCCCAACGTTCCTTTTCCGAGATTTCTCGAACTGATTCCATGAGGTTGTCCGCTGCGTCCCCGCATGGTTCCGCCTCCGACTGGATCATCTCAATCAGGTCTGACTCCGACGCCTGACATAAACATTGCATCACTTCATCTCCAATAGCACCGTGGTTAGTGATGTCGCCGCGAACTGGTGCCACGTCCAGGGCGACGGTGATTTACCGCTCAGAAATTCGCGTTGGCGATGGTTGCCGTGGCCGCTCCGGATCGGCCACCCATACCGCGGGCAATGGCCCCGCAGGCACAGTGCCGAACTCGATAACGTGCAGCACGGGCTCCAGTGTCGCATGCAGCCGTCTGGCAATTTGTTCCGGCGGGGTCGCGATGCTGTGCAGGATTTTCACGGCTTCGATAAAATGGGATGTGGCGTTCATTGCCGTGGCTCCGATGATGTGGTCGGGTTTCCGCTCTCAGAGCGTTGTGCAGCCGTGAACGGCGTTTTCAACAGTCTGCTTTGTGCAGCAACAGAGCGTCGTTGCCGTTCCTCATCCGATAGCCGGGGCCGATGGTGCAACTTCACATACTGAGCTGCGGCTTCGATGTGGCGGACATGAAAAACGGCATTCACTTCGCCATCATCGCCCGCCTGTGATCGCTCTTTGTCGATCCACGATTCCCGCATGAGACGGGCCGCAATTTTGGGATGGCCAGGGTTCAGGCATACAGCGAGCAACTCACCGCCCCACGGACAGATGTGCCCCCGGGTGCCTCGCAACTGGAACAACCACGGATCAGTGCAACTGTTCGTCGTGCTGCCCGATTCGGCAAAATAGCTTTCTTCGGTGTCGACGAAATACTTGGCACCGAACGCGGTTTTGAGATTGATGCAGTCGCTCATAGCGCTTTCTCCGATGGCTTAGTTGTATTTTTGATTCCGGGACGCTGTGCAGGCTGCACGGGTGCTTCTGTACGGTTCAACAGAGCAGGGCGACGCCGGTCGAACCAACGGTCCAGCAGAAAGTCTGCAAGAGCGTCGACGGCGGCATCGGTAATTTCGTCCGCGCCTGTTACGGACGCAAAAACATCACCGGCGCATGTCGATTTCGACTCGGAGGGAATCACGCAACGTCCCCCTGATTGCTCGCGATTTCTTCACGACGAATGCGGTCAACTTCAGCCAGAAAGGCCTTGCAGGCAGACTCGCTGGTAACGGCACCGTCTGTGGTAAAGACCACATCCAACGTCACACCAAGAACGCCATGGCGGGCGTACCGGTTTACTGTGGATGACGATACTGGTCGATTATTGTGACGGCGTGGAAACCACCATCGCCGGGCATAATCCAGCGACTTCAATGCCTCGACGTTATCGAGCAGTGCAAGCATGAAAAAACCTCCGAGAACGTGATTGACTCAACGTCTCGAAGGTTAATTTAGATGCTGTCTAAATTTTGGACGACGCCGTCACTTACACGTGACGGCAAGATTCCATGTCTGCGTACCCTTACTGACA
>JBDONA010000654.1:0-8395 GCA_039831575.1 Fuerstiella sp.
CGGCGAAACGACGACAACCGAATCCACTCTATTTGCTCGGCTTACGATAGTTCAACGGTGGTTTCTGTCCCTGCTGCATCAACGATCGATAAGCCACGTCGCCACGACGTTCCTTTAGCTCGGCAGCGGCCCGTTGCAGTGTCTCCGGACTTGTAAACAACTCGAAAGCTGCCAACGCCAACGTCCTGGCGGCCAGATGCATGCCCCGTTCGGCAATGCGATTGCCACCACACGCGACCGCCTGCCACGAATGCCCCGGCGTCCCCGGCACCCAACAGGCTGTCGAGAACCCTGATGTCGGAACGACCCAGGACACGTCGCCGACATCAGTCGACCCCTTTCCAACCGTGCCGCTGACATCTTCGACCTCGTGAATACTCTCGATCGGTTTCGGTTGCGGAATGGCCTCACGAATCCGGGCGACGAACGTCATGTCGTCTTCGGTGTATGTCAGATCATTCAATGCGCGCAGGTGGCCGGCGACGACGCGGGAAAGAGTCCGGTTGGGCATAATTTCCCGAATGCCACCTTCAAAACCGATCTCCAGTTCCGTTTCTGTGGCCAGGGCTCCGGCCTTCGCACAGAGTTCCAGCCGAGTGTACAGCGGGCGCAGAATTTTTGCTTCGGGGTGACGAATGTAGTAATACACCTCCGCAAAAGCCGGCACAACGTTGGGAGCATCTCCGCCAGCCGTAACAACGTGATGAATCCGCGTGTATTCGGGCGTATGTTCTCGAAGCAACTGAGCCGCGTGGTTCGTCAGTTCCACTGCATCCAGCGCCGAGCGACCCTGTTCCGGCGCACCCGCCGCATGAGCCGCCTTGCCGCGAAACCGAAACTTCACCGCCATGCGGGCCAGACTGCTTTTGTCCCCTGCGGCGTTCCGACTTGATGGGTGCCAATGTAAGACAGCATCACAATCAGAAAACAGACCAGCTTCGACCATAAACACCTTCGCGCTGCCACCCTCTTCCGCCGGGCAACCGTAGAACCGAACTGTCCCGGCGAACGTTTTCGACCGGATCTGATCCGCGATGGCGATTGTCGCGGAGGCCGATGCGGTCCCGAACAGGTGATGCCCGCAGCCGTGTCCATAGCTGTTGCCGTCGTCACGTGGCGTCCGCTGCGGATCTGCCGTCTGGCTCAGTCCGGGCAACGCGTCGAATTCTCCCAGAATTCCGATCACGGGCGCACCTTCGCCAAACTCTGCGGTGAATGCCGTCGGAATACCGGCAACTCCGCGTGTAACGTTCAGGCCGGCAGCTTCCAGCGCATCCGCCAGCAGAGCAGACGAAATCGATTCCTGGTAACCAGGTTCCGCAGCCAACCAGATTTTTTGAGCAATCTGCCACGACTGTTCGCGTCGCGCGTTGATCGACTGCACGATGGCGTCGGGGATTCCATTCAATGCCGAATCATCAAGGGGCTCGTCAGCGACACCGGGCAATACAACTGCCGCACAAAGAAAGGCGGCGATCAATGTCTTTTGAGGCATTGTGTGTCTGTCGTTTCCAGGACGGTCGTTCAAGTCGAACTGCGTTTTCCACCGAAAGACATGCTATCCGCAGTTGCGGCCGGTGACCAGAAACCGAACACCAGTCATCTGGTACTGTCGCCAAAACGCGGGAATCTTTGTTCGAGACCGGCATCCGGGCCATCCGTGAAGGGTCCGCCGAGGAATCACTGCCGCCCAACCCCAGCGACGGCCCACGGACGTGTCTGCCTACCAGATCTTCAGTGACTGCTCAAAAAGTGTCGTCAGGGCGACGGTGTCGGCCGGGCGAGGCGATAATTTTGTGACGCGGTGTTGCGGCAAAGTCCCCTGCACAAGAGCCGGGATATCGTCCGTCGTGTATCCCACGTCCTGCAGACCATTCGGCATGTTCATCAGCTTCATGAAGTGGATGACTCGGTCGGCCAGAACATCCCCGGCCGCCTCCGGAGCAACATCAGCCACGTCTGCTCCCAGAGCGGCGGCCGCGCGCAGGTGGCGTTCCGGACAGGCCGGCGCAGTAAATCGCACGACGGCGGGCGTATTCAGAATAACCGACATGCCATGCGGCACCAGCGGATGATCGACACTGAATCCACGGGGCCGATAAGTTTTCACCATGCCCGCGACCGGGTAAGACATGCCATGCGGCAGATGCACTCCAGCGTTGCCGAAACCGATCCCGGCGATTGCTGCCGCCAACAGCATATTACTGCGCGCCTCATCGTCCGTCGTGTCGGCAAAAGCTCGCGGCAGGTATTCAGCCATCAGTTCCAGCGCATGCAGCGACCACAGATCACTGATCGGATTGGAACCCTGGTACGCAGGTCGTTGCAGAGGTCCCGGCGGCTTTGGACGCTGATCAAAGGGAATCGCCGTGAATGATTCCAGCGCATGGCTCAGGACATCCAGTCCGCTGGCCGCGGCCACTTCTGCCGGCAGCGTTCGTGTGTTGTCAGCGTCAACAATTCCCAAAGTGGGCTTCAGATATCGATGAGCGATCCCCGTCTTGGCCTTCTGTTCCACGTAGTCGAAAATGGCCACTCCGGTCGTTTCGCTACCAGTTCCCGCCGTGGTAGGCACGGCAATCAACGGCTTAAGCGGAGCGGGAACCGGCTGACCTGCTCCTATCGGGGCGTTGACGTAGTGCAGAAATTCCGCCGGCCACGTGGAATACAGATTGGCCGCCTTGGCGGTGTCAATCGTGCTGCCGCCGCCCACCGCAACGAACGAATCGAAACGGCCATCTGTGGCGACGGCGGCGGCGTGTTGAAAGCTGTCGTCCGTTGGTTCAACTGAGATTTCGTCAAAGATCACAAAGTCCAGTCGCTGGGCCATTAGTGATTCGATGACGACCTCCGCGACTGGCATCGACCGCAGATTCGGGTCCAGCAGAAGCATCGTTCTCTGCGCCGACATATCGCGCAGATCCATGCCGATCTCAGCCGTGCATCCGGCGCCAAACCGGATATTCGAGGCAGACATCTGAAAGACGTTGTCGTTGTCCATAACGGGTTCTCTACAGCGTGCTACGCTGAATTGTGGCCACGGCGAACGTCATTCCCCCTGCAAGAGTCGCTTTTCCACGAGCCCCACGACGACGTTTTCCGGCAAACGATTCCAAACACCGACAGGAATCGCGAAATGGTTTTTGCGGTATGTTCTTCCGTTCAGGGCGTCGGCTTCCACATCGTCGACAATTCGTTCCGTCGCGGGATCAAAATTCAGAACTCGCCCCATACGAGCCGCAATATTCGCCAGATGAACGACCGTTGCCGTCCGGTGCCCGACCGTGATGTCAGCGTTAAGGACTGCATTCCCGCGAATAGCCGCTAAGAAATCATCATGATGGGCCGCCAGATCAACGTCACAGACCCGCGCCATCACTAGGTCATCACGCTTCGCCAGATTCCGCAGATGGTTCGATCCCATCCCGCCGGGACCAATGCCCCCAATCACGATTCGCTCATCGCTGGTCGTCGTGGAAGCCGCCGCGGGCGAAACCGCCACGACACCAACACCTGCCAGAAAACTGAGCCAAGGAAGCGTCATGATGAATTCTCCTTGAAGAAACGGGAGCAGTCACCATTCGTACCAGACGCCCGACAAAAAATAAAGGCTCGCGGTGAATCCGCGAGCCTTTATCGAAATCAAGTTCGGAACGTCTGATCTACAGCTGCAGTGGTTCCCGCAGCTTGAAGATGACTTCACTGATGTCGCGTGACAGCGTTAACAGATGCTGTCGATGATCCGTGTTACAGCGACCCAGATACTCGTAGATGGTGCGCCATTCTTCCACCAGATCGGATGTTTCCTTCTTCAACTCATTGGCGGTCGGTCGTGACTGCAGCAGACGGTGAATTTTTTGAGTCCGCTGCACGAATCGCGTCGACGCCTGCAACACCTGAGTCCGATATGATTGACGACCACGATTTAGCCACTGTCGCACATCCAGATCAAGATGATCCGCCAGCAGCTCAAGACTGGCCGCCGTCGGAATCATCGCCCGGGTGTCAACGGCCGTCACCGTGCCGGCGAGATTAAGTTCGTTTCGAAGGGCCAGAATTCCGTCTTCAATTTCCCGCAGCACAACTTTTCCGGCCTGGCTTCTTAGTGGTTCAAACGCTTGCATAAAGGATTCTCCGTACTGTTCGACGTATCGATAGCACTCCAGCAGAGTCTGTTCGTTCTCATTGCGATCAACGCAGTCTTTGAAGTTCTGCACAGTTCCGTAAAAGTCACTGGCCGTTTCCAGAACATCGGCAACATCGTGAAAATGGAGCAGCAACTTCAGGGGGGTCCGATTGAAGAACTCGTCGACATCACGCATGAGAGCGTCCGCAACCTGTCCCAGATGCGCTCGATCGGTCTGCTGTTCGAGCCACAGCAGATTGTGCATGGTATTGTCGCTGGTCATGATATTGCGAACGCTGCGTTCCACGTAGCGACTCTTGACCAGCCGCAGGCGAGGCATCATGGAGGTCCACATCCGGTCAAAGCGACTGTATTCTGTGACGATCTGAGTGTACGGATGCTGGTCCAGCACCAGATCCTGAACACGGGCCGCCTGCTGTTTAAGTTTACGTGCATCAACAATCAGTTCGAACACCTGATTGTCATGGTTAATGTCCAATTCAAGTTCGTCGACGAGACTTCCGACCGAACTGCCCAATCGGGAAAGTTCAATCAACAGCGTGCGACGGTCCAGCTGCGGTTCCATTTTGAACAGTTTTTCCAGCTCACGTCCCAACCGGTCAACTCGATCAATACCGTCAGTGGACTCACGACTCAGGCCTCGGGCCTGCGACAATCGGTGCGACAGCAGATGCCAGTCGCTGTCGAGTTGCTGAAACTGCGGAAGCAACCGTTCCAGCGCGTAACCGTCCCGCAAATCCTGTGCAATACGCGAGGCTTTGGCACGAGTGGAAATCAACTCCGTCAGCAACGGACGGATCTCGGGATAGCGCTGATAATCTCGGGTCAGTGACCTATACAACTGCTCGGAAGCCGCCACCGACTCGCTTAACAGATTTCTGACGACACGCGGGTCAACTCCCGACAGGTCGACATCCGGCAGGTGATTCAGCATGTTTGGGCGGTTATCGAATCCAGCAGCACCCGTGTTGTCCCTTAACAAGTGGTTCAGATCACCGAATTCGGTCTCGCGGCTGGTAACGCGGTTTTGTACCTGACCGATCGCCGATACCGAAGTCGCCACTGTCAGCAGCGCTACAATCACCGACCGGTACCATTCCTCCCGTTGACTCAACATCTCTGGTTTCCTTTCCAAAGTGGGGACCATCTATGACCAGTGGCCGCGAATTCCATCTTCTGCTTTGCCGCCCGCAAATGCCGTCTGGTGACTCGAACCGGCGCTACCACAGGACGCAAACGGGCACAGGCTTTAACGTTGTGTGCAAACCGGCCCCTGATCTTAGAAGATTTTCGGGTTTCAACGAAATACGAGTTTTTCAGCAAACGTGACATTTTCAGGGCGGGGCACCTAAAAACCGAAGCTGACAGATGAGCGCCCTGTGTGCCACAAGACGGCCGATTTCTGACGGTTGGGGAGAATCGGCGGAATAACGCTAACCGGAGTGCCAAACCGTCTTCTGCAGGACAGCACAGCGACAGCAGCGTTCCTCGGTCAACTGGATCAGAAGACCGACTTCAACGGTCTGCCCCGCTGGCAAATCCGTCAGCTGCATCGTAAAACACGCTGGCCATGTACCTCGAACGGAGACTCACCCCATGGGAATGGAAGCTTTTGTCGACTTTCTGGAAAGCCGTTTCGCCGGACAGATTTCCTCGCATACCGTGATGGAACAGACCCCCGGTGAGTTCGAAGACTTTCCGCAGGTCCTCAATCCGCAACTGGCTGAGGCGCTCAAATCCAGCGGACTCAATCAACTGTACAGCCACCAGAGCGAAGCGTTCGAATCCATTCGTCGTGGTCAGGACACGGTTTTGGTTTCAAAAACAGCCAGTGGCAAGACCTTGTCCTTCCTGCTGCCGATTCTGCACGACTACATCACGGCCGACGCTCCCTTTGGTGTCGCACTGCTGTACCCGACAAAAGCCCTGTCGCGTGACCAGGAAGGCACACTGGGGCGACTGCTGCAGGCGGCCGGTGCGGACATGCGATTGGGTACCTTTGATGGTGACACGCCCCGCGAAGAACGCAATCGCATTCAGTCGCAGGCCGACTTCATGATCACCAATCCCGACATGCTGCATTCCGGGATCCTGCCCAATCACAGCCGGCGGTGGCGGACATTTCTTTCACGACTGAAGTACATTGTCGTGGACGAGGTTCATACCTATCGCGGAGCGTTTGGGTCTCATGTCGCCAACGTCATGCGACGACTCGTCCGGGCCTGTGAAATGCACGGCAGCAGTCCGACGTTTGTCTGTTCGTCGGCCACGATCGGCAACCCGACGGAACATGTGGAAGCTCTGTTCCAGCGACCATTTCATGTCATCAACCGCGACGGTGCGCCTCGACCTCAACGAGATCTGTATCTCATCAACCCACCCGTCGTCCAAAGTCACGGTCATGCGTTGTACCGCAAGGGACCGAACTCAGTCAGCATACCGCTGATCCGCGAAGCGACAAAGCAGGGAGTGCGGACCATTTGTTTTTGCCGTTCCCGCCAGCAGGTCGAACGCCTGTGTCGAGCCGTCACGGACGGACGTCCGGAGTTGAAGCAGAAGGTGAAGCCGTATCGAGGCGGGCTGTTGCCCAACGAACGCCGTCAACTGGAACGTGATCTGGCGGAAGGTCGCGTCACGACGATCATCAGCACCAACGCTCTGGAACTCGGCATCGACATCGGCGATCTGGACCTGTGCATTCTGACAGGCCATCCAGGTTCCATGTCCAGCTTCTGGCAGCAGGCTGGCCGAGTCGGTCGACGTGGTTCCCGAGCGGTCATTGTTTACGCGGCCCGCGATACGCCCATCGATCAATACTTCGTGAATCATCCGGAGTATCTGCAGCGAGCGCCCATTGAACGCGCATGGCTGAACGCCGACAACCCATACATTCTGCTGCAGCATCTGCCGTGTGCGGCACACGAACATCCGTTGCGAGACGTGGAGCCGGCCTTTCCCGAATCGGCCTATCCGGCGGCCCTTGAGGTCCTGAAGGAAGACGGCACGCTGAAGGAATACCACGGCAACTACCGCTACGCGCAGCGCGACTATCCGGCCAAGGGTGTCAATCTGCGAGGCATGACGGATTACAACATCGAAATCTACTGCGGCACGGAAGTCATCGGTGAGATTGACCCTATTGGAGCTCGCGGAGAACTTTACAAGGACGCCATCTACCAGCATCTCGGCAACCGTTATATGTCGATGGATCTGGATCTGGAGAAGAAGCTCTGTCGTGTCGATCTCGTTGATGTGGATTACTACACCGAATGCGTCTGGGAAAGCCGAGTCACCATTACAGAATCGCTGGATCAGTACGAAATCCCCACGGCCGACCATGCGTTGTCGAACATCGCAGGGCAGGCGGAGTCTGACATTGAGACAGGGGAGCAGGCTATCGAGGCGTCACGTGCCCGCACATCCGACGACTCAACAGAATCGCCACACGCAGATGCAGCTCTTGTCCCGCAGGGCCGGCTCGACTTCGGATACATTAACGTCAATCGCCAGCCGAAGTTGTACAAGAAAATTCGCGAACGCACCCTGGAGAACATCGGCTACGGTCCAATTACGCTCGCCCCGTTCATCTACGATACTGCCGGCTTCGCTCTCTACCCGCCCGCTGCGTGGCGAGAAACCGTCGAAGCCAGCGATAAACGCCACATCGGGGCCGCGCTGTACGGTCTGGCCTACATCCTGAAACGCACCGCTCCCAGCCTGTGTCTGTGTGACGAACAGAACATCGAAACCGATGTCTCGTTGACGGAGGTCGCCCCTGGTGAATGGAAGAGCGCTCTGTATCTGTTCGACACCATCGAAGGCGGTGTTGGCTACGCCGAAAAGATCTTTGAAGTCTTCAGCGAAGCGTTGCAACTTGCCCGGACGATCATCGACGACTGCCCCTGCGCGGCCGGCTGTCCCGCCTGCGTGACATCGCTGCCGCCGGGAGTGGAAGACGAAGAACTGGAACAGCTGCTGGTCGAATCCAATGCCGCCGTCGCATGTACACAAAGTCTAATCACCGCGCTGCTGACCGGAGAACTGGTCGTGCCCGACGTCATCGAATGCGTGATCGAAGCGAAGATCGCCGTCATTCCGCCCGAACCCGATGAAGAGTTCGAGAAACTCAGGGAACGTCTGGGCAAAGCCGGCAGAATCCTGCAGCAGAAACGCGCCAGGATCCATTAATCCGACAGATGGTGACTGTGCCGGACGACAAGAAAAATCACTCGTCGCCAGCACTCGCGT
>JBDONA010000590.1:0-1986 GCA_039831575.1 Fuerstiella sp.
CGCTATCGCTAAACGTCTGAATGTCCGGGTAATTTGCTGGCGTCGGGAGACAATAAAACACGCTCACCTTTTTTTGTTCCCGGAAAACCTCGTGCGATTGCTGTTCCGCTTCATATCGGTTGTTTCTGCACTGGCGGGCAGTTCTGTCACGCTGTGTACTGATGGTGCCGAGGACATCACAGCAATCGTTGATTCCGTGGGCCAACACGCTGTCGAGGCAGAAAACGCGGTCGGCCTAAGCATCGGCGTTGCTCAGGGCAACACGATTCTTTGTGTTCGTGGTTTCGGCCACGCCAATGCAGAACTGAATGTGCCTGCAACTGCGGACACGGTCTACCGCATCGGATCGATCACAAAGGAATTCACTGCTGCGGCAGTGCTGCTGTTGATCGAAGACGGCAAGATCAGTTTTGACGACCCGCTGTCAAAGTTTCTTCCCGAATATCCCACGCCAGGATGCGACGTCACAGTCAGGCATCTGTTGCAGCACACGTCGGGAGTGAAGGACTTCACCAGGCTGCCGGCTTATCGCAAAGAGCTGCGAATGGACGTAACACAGGACGAGGTGTTGAATCGATTCCAGGACATACCGCTCAACTTCCCCCCCGGCGAAAAGCACCAGTACTGCAATTCCGGCTACTTCCTGCTGGGGATGGTTATCGAAAAGGCGTCTGGAGAATCGTACTCGGACTTTGTCCAGGACCACGTGCTCAATGTGCTGGGACTGAAACACACCTACTGCGATGGGCCTTCCAGAATCATTCCCAATCGAGCAGCGGGATACACACGTTGGCGGAGCGTACTGCGGAACGCGCCCTATATCAGCCTGACGCAAACGGTCGGTGCCGGAAACCTTGCCTCAACCGTCAGCGACCTGCTCACATGGCAGCACGGTTCTGGTCGCTGAAGGTCTGCTGACACCAGAATCGTCTCAGCTGTTAATGACCCGAGGCGTGCGGAACAACGGAAAAGTATTCAACTACGGTATGGGAGTCTTCATTCGAAAGGTTGGAGAGTACGACGTCATCCGGCACGGCGGCGGCATCAGCGGTTTCCGCGCTGACGTCGCATACCACATGGCGACCGGGCACACGATTGCTGTCCTGGCAAACAGTGAAAATGCGAAAGCCGCGAGAATTTCAGATCGGATTGCCAAACGACTGTTCGCGAAGAGCACTGACGAAACGTCGCAGTCAGATGATGACAGCAGCGACGACTGATCCGCAGGCTCAGTTAGCGGCCGACGGTGTTTCAAGATGCTCACGGATGTATTCCATCGAACGTGCAAAAGCCTGCTCGATCAGTTTACGGTCGCCGCCCCACAGACTGTGGCCGCCACCTTCGATCGTAATCAGTTCGTGAGAGACGCCCAGCCGTTTCAACTCACCAGCCATTGCGAAGGACTGCCCGACCGGCACGTCATTGTCCGCAGTACCATGCAACATCAAGGTCGGCGGATACTCTGCAGAAAGATTCCGAATCGGACAAAATGGCGTCAGTTTGTCGCGTTCGATTTTCGGATCGAAACCGCTGACTGCGTTGACCCATCGTCCTGTCTGTTTCAGGTACAGAAAGAAGGTTGCCCGACCGCGACCGTTCTCCTTGTTTGCACTCGTCAACGCCTGACTTCCGACACCGGACCACGCTGCGCCCTTGTCAATCAGCTTTCCCTTGCGGTATGCCACGGCCGGCTGTGTCGTCCAGTCCCCGTCCACATCTCCGAAACCCCAGTATGAAACAATGGCAGTGGGACGAGGATTGGAGACGATGCCACTCATCAAAGCCAGATAGCCCCCTGCCGAGGCTCCGGCAACAACTAATCGTGAAGGATCAGCGTCAAACAACTCCGGACCCGTTTCCCGAACCCATTTCAATCCGTCCTTCAGGTCCTCAATAATCTCCGGCAATTGCGTTTCGGGAGCAAGTCGGTAGCCCAGCGACACCAACACGAAACCCTGCTCCTGAGCAAGTGTTCGCAACTGCATC
>JBDONA010000389.1:0-8391 GCA_039831575.1 Fuerstiella sp.
CAATGAGTCGACAACCGCTTACCTGCTTGTTCCGGACGGCGTTGGCAAACGACCGGCGGTTCTGAGTGTCTTCTACGAACCGGAAACCGCGATTGGCTTTAACAATCCTGACCGGGACTTTGCGCTGCAACTGGCTAAACGTGGGTTTGTGACACTGTCCATCGGGACCACGGAAGCATCGGAAGCAAAAACTTACGCGTTGTATTACCCGAACATCGACAAAGCGACGGTGCAGCCGTTGTCGATGCTTGGCTATGCGGCAGCCAATGCGTGGCATGTGCTGGCCAGTCGTCCGGAAGTTGATGCGGAACGGATCGGCATTGTCGGGCATTCGTTCGGCGGCAAGTGGGCGATGTTTGCCGGCTGCCTGTTTGATCGGTTTGCGGCAGTGGCCGTATCGGACCCGGGAATCATGTTTGACGTCCACCCCAGCGTGAACTACTGGGAGCCGTGGTATCTGGGCTGGCATCCGCGTCCGTGGCGTAAGCGAGGAATCATTACGAAAGCGAATCCGGGCCGCGGTCTGTATCTTAGACTGCTGGAACAGAAGCGGGATCTGCATGAACTGCACGCACTGCTGGCGCCTCGTCCATTTCTGGTGTCAGGTGGCGCGGTCGACCCGCCGTCGCGGTGGCGGGCGTTGAATCATCTTGTGAAGATTAACGAAACGCTGGGCTATCAGCAGAGAGTTGGCATGACGAACCGCCCGGACCATTCGCCGAACGAGCAATCGAACGCGGTCATCTACGGCTTTTTTAATCATTTCCTGCGAGCCAGTGACAAAGGGAGAAATGAATGAAGCGTCTGTTTTCGTCATTCGCCAGCAGTCTTCTGATGTTCCTGTGGCTTGTGACCTGTTCGCCGTGCGTGATCGCCGGCTGGCAAGCCGGTGTCGCCAGGGCCGTCATCACGCCGGAAACTTCTGTCTGGCTGGCAGGGTACGGGTCACGACGAGCTCCCGATGGAAAGCTGCACGACCTGTGGATGAAGGCGCTGGCACTGCAGGATGATGATGGCAATCGAATCGTCCTGATCACCAGCGACTTTCAGGGCGTGCCCAAAATCATGAGCGACCCGGTGTTTGCCCGGGTGGAAGCAAAGTACGGACTGAAACGCGACCAGATCATGTTTACGTTTTCACACAACCATTGCGGACCGCGGCTGGGCGACGACCTTGTCGATTATTATCCCATCGATCCGGATCAGGTCAGACTGGTCGACGAATACACGGCCAGGATGGTTTCCCGAACCGTCACACTGGTTGGTGATGCTCTGGCCGCTCTGGCGCCCGCATCGCTGGAACACGGTAGCGGCTACACCACCTTCGCAGTGAACCGTCGTAACAACCGCGAGGCGGACGTGCCTGCAATTCTGGCTCGCGGTGAACCACTGGTCGGCCCCGTCGACCACTCCGTGCCCGTATTGAAGGTACTGCGGCCCGGTGGAAAACTGGAAGCAGTTGTCTTCGGATATGCCTGTCACCCGACGACACTCAGCTTTACCAAATGGTGCGGCGACTTTCCCGGATTCGCTCAGCTGGAAATCGAACAGAATCACCCTGGTACGACGGCAATGTTCGTGAACACGTGTGGCGGAGACCAGAATCCGTTGCCACGACGGACAGTCGAACTCTGCGAAACATACGGGCATATGCTCGCGACGGCTGTGGAAGATGCGCTGCAGCAGCCATTCAATACCGTATCGCCCGGTATTCGATCAGCCTTCGAATACATCGATCTTCCCTATCTGGAAGTCGTCAATCGCGCACAGCTGGAACAGGAAGTGAAGAGCACCAACGCACTTCTCAAACGCTGGGCAGAGCGGATGCTGCGCAAGCTGGATGCCGGAGAAACATTTCCCACTGCCTACAGCTACCCGATTCATGCATGGCGACTGGGCGACCAGATGACCATCATCGGCATGGGCGCCGAAACCGTTGTCGACTACGCACTGCGTTTCAAAGAAGAGTTCGGTCCAGGCACATGGGTCTGCGGATATGCAGACGACATGATCTCGTACATTCCGTCGCACCGTGTCTGGAAAGAAGGCGGATACGAAGGTGGTTATCGACTCTACGAATACGGCCGCCCGGCGTATCGCTGGGCCGAAGGCATCGAAGACCGCATTGCCGCGTCCGTGCATAAGCTGGTCAAACGCGTTGGCGAACCGACAGCGCCCGGCGACACGCCATGATCCGGGGCCTGGTATTGGATTAAACGTGCCGCTATCGATTCAAACTGACTTGAGTCGCATCACTACAGTCGCGACTGGATGAAATGGATATCGAGAGTAAAAGACATCGGGCAAATCACGACGCAGACGCGTTTTCCAAAGCTACCTGTCGTCTGCACATTGAGCACAGAGTCTTGAACAGAAGGGCGAAGGAAGCCAAGAACAGGTAGTAGTGGTCGTGCTTCTTCGCGTCCTTTGCGATCTGCTGTTTGACTGTGATTTCCTCAGCGACAGGCAGGATGAGTCGGCGCAACGCGTCAGACAGAATTTGGTGGTCTTGCAGGACGGTCAGTCGGCATAGCGAATTGGATCGATCGCAGCTGCTGCGGCAAATCCCCGCAGCCGCAGTTGACACGAATCACATTCGCCACAACTGATGCCTTCCGGCGACGGATCGTAGCAGCTGTGTGTCAGGCCATAGTCCACGCCTAGTCCCAGTCCCCGCTGGATGATCTGTGCCTTGGTCATCGACACCAGCGGCGTATGAACGGTGATTCGTTGCCCGTCGACGCCCGCTTTCGTTGCCAGATTTGCCATCGCTTCAAAGGCCGCAACAAATTCCGGTCGGCAATCAGGGTAGCCGCTGTAGTCGACGGCGTTTACGCCGATGAACAGGTCATGCGAACCAATTGATTCGGCAAATCCGAGTGCCAGGGATAGAAAAATCGTATTACGAGCCGGCACGTAGGTGACGGGAATCCCCGCGCTCATCTGGTCGTCGGATCGGTTATGCGGCACAGCGATGTCGTTTGTCAGGGCAGAGCCCTGAAAGATCGCGGTGTCAATGGGACACACAACCTGGCTGGATACGTCGTTGGCTGCGCAGACCTTCTGAGCAGATTCCAATTCAAATCGGTGGCGTTGGCCGTAGTCGAAGGAAATCGCGTGCAATTCCCAGCCTTCGTGGCGAGCGATCGCCAACACTGTGGCAGAATCCAGCCCGCCACTGACGAGCACGACGGCCTTCTTGCCGTTTGCGGTTGGCGACATCAAAACAACTCTGCACGATCAGGAGGTTGAGGGGACACGTCGAGCGACCTTTGTGGGAGAAGAAGGGACCGGCTAAAACACGGTTCATCCGAAAAAAATCAAGCCCATTCACTCTTCCCGAACATCTCGGTTCTCTGTGTGTCAGTGTGACGATACCATGCCGGTGATGCTGTGGCTGACCGTGGCGTTTTGAAAGATTCGTCCGTTTTGCAGCGTTTCACGCTGACTTGTGGCCGCGAAGAACGCTATTCGATAGCAGTTTCGTTACTCCCACGAGCCAGTATCGTCTACAACAATAAGTAAACTGCTCCAAGGTCTTTCGGAAGACCAACGATTCGTTGCGCCGTCGAGTTTGCAGCGAACAATGTGAGCGGACGGACAGTTTCCGAGCGTCAGCTTGGATCGGCTTGCGGGCCGCCCCGCATTTATAAGGTGATGACTCGTTGGAAAACCCAATCCGCGAAGAACTCAAAGTTACCGACCAGCGCGCGGTGCTGGCTGGCGTGTTTAACCCGGACGAATGCAATGATCGGGACACGGCGCTGGAGGAACTGAAGGGCCTGGTCAAAACCGCCGGCGTGACAGTTGTGGGCGAAATCGTTCAGTTTCGAGACACACCGCACCCCGCTCATTGTCTGGGAACGGGCAAGCTGGACGAATTGAAACTACTGGTGGAAACGACCGACGCGGAAATGGTCGTCTTTGACAACAACCTGACGCCGTCTCAGGGACGAGCCCTGGAACAGGCGGTGGAAAAACCGATCGTCGATCGCAGCGAAGTCATTCTGGACATATTCGCCACACACGCCCAAACGCACGAAGCGATGCTGCAGGTGGAACTGGCGCAGCTAATGTACTTTCGGACTCGACTGAAACGCATGTGGACTCACCTGGAGCGCATAACGGGAGGTATCGGTGCGGGTCGTGGTCCGGGGGAAAAGCAGCTGGAGACCGACCGCCGTCTGATCGACAAACGCATTGCGGAACTCAAGCGAAAGCTCAAGCACGTTGAGCAGCGGCGAGAACGCACGGTTTCACAGCGGCGAGAACAGCCCACCGTCTCACTGGTCGGCTATACAAATGCGGGCAAGAGTACACTGATGCGAGCTCTGACGGGGGCCGACGTGCTGGTGGAGGACAAGCTGTTCGCAACACTGGACACGCGCACCCGGCGCTGGACGGTTCCCGGTTATGGCGAAGTGCTGCTGAGCGACACCGTCGGCTTCGTGCGAAATCTTCCTCACCATCTGGTAGCCTCGTTTCGTTCGACGCTGGAAGAGGCGCGGCATGCCGATCTGCTGCTGCACGTGGTCGATGCCAGCAGCGCGGATGCGGAACGACAGATTCATACCTGCTATCAGGTTCTGAATGAGATCGGCGTCGACTGTAGTAACGTAGTGCTGTTGCTGAACAAAGTTGACCTGGTGGAAGATCGTTCCGTGATCGACGTACTGCGACGGCATTATGATGACACCATCACCATCAGTGCGGCCACCGGGCTGGGATTGGATCAGTTGTATCAGACCGTTTCAGAACGAGTGGCTGGTGGATTCATCACCGTTGAAATTGAAACCAGCACCGGCAATGGCAAGCTGCTGGCATGGCTGACGCAACATTCTACGGAACTCGACCGCACCTACACGGACGACACGTCCACGCGGGTGACCATCACATGCCGGATGGCTCGGCACTTCGCCGACGGAATCGACGATCCTGATGTAACCGTCCGGCACCTGGAGGAAGTTTCAGAAAACCACTCGGAAGTCGTTTAACCATCCAGGCAACGCCCCGATCGTGCATGGCACGGAATTTCGCGCAGGACGTGGATCGGACCATGGGCTGGAAAATACTCATCAAGCGTCGGCGACGCTCGATTGTGAGGTTGGAGATCCGCATTCGGCCTTCATATGCGCACTACGAAACGTGATTCCCGCCCTCAAACGTGTATTTAACGTGCTTTTCATGTGGTATTGGGGCCAACAAAGGTCCAGCCCGCAATGATCGCCAGTCTTCGCTGAGTCACCAAATCAGTAGACTTCAACTGAAAGGGATCTTCCTCAGCGGCAGAAAATTGTGCAACGGCTGACCAATCTGCGGCGGATCCCGCCGATGTCGACAAAGTTTCGGCGATATTCCTGACGATCTCGAAAGAGGCAGAAGGAACTATTCCCTGCATCGCCATGTGAGCTCAAGACTGCCGAGGCTCAGACGATGCGTCGCAGAAAGGAAGTCGTAATGCGACTTGATCGATACGCCCTGATATTGGGTATCGCTGCTTTGTCGATGACCGGATGCTCGACCGGTCGCTACGCATCCGTGCCGGTTGCCGACAGCAGCGACGCCGTTACTCGCGCCAGCGAATACGACACTGATCCAATGCCCGAACCATACAGGGAAGTCGTTCTGCCGGTTCCGACAACGCCCGAGCCCCAACCCGACGTCATTCTGCCGCTTCCGTTGGCAAGCGAAGATACACCCGTCAAAAGCGTCGGACTGATGAGCATTCTATCGCAGACAAACAAGCGGCAGTGTGTTCAGGAACCCCGCACACCGTCGGTCAATTGGGATTCTCCGTCCACGTGTGTAGCACCGGAGTACCCCTGCTGTCCACGACCGGTCGAGTGTGCACAACCGAGCTCCTGTTTTTCCCCACGGAAAAAAAGCCTGTTCAGCTGCTGGCACTGGCCCACAAAACAAACACTGTGCGATCCGCAACCGTCTTGCACAGCCTCGTCAGAAACATGCTGCACTTCACAACCGGACTGCTTTGCTCCTGAACCACAAAGTTGTGTCACGGACCAGAGTTGCTGTGAGCCAAACGGCTGTGGTGACGACGGAAGACGACAGGGGATAATGGCTTACGTTCGCGATCGCCTGCTCTGGAAGCCCCAACCCAATTGTTCACCGCAGCCTGCCTGTGTCGACGAGTGCACGACGGAGTGCGGCGATCGTGGCAACAACACGTATTCCCCACTGTTTCCTCAGTGCAGGAACGCTCCCTTCCGGCCGTCGCACGCAGCGTCACCGTTAGCACCTTGTCTGGAAGATCCCTTCGTGGAAGATGAGAAATCAACGCCGCCTGAACGACCCACGGATGCTCCGGACAATGCCACGGTACCGAGAGTTCCGACGGCTCCGGAATTCAACATTGATACGCCTCGCAAAGCACAGGGAGCGTTACCTGTACCGCAGGCAGACAGGACCGTGGATCCGATACCGCTGAGTTCCATGCGGCGGTACGTTGCACCACAGACGCACATCGGACTACAAATCTGGCCACAATTGAAGGTCGCTCCCGTTGTCAACGACAGGGGGTCGTCGGAAACATACCCCACAAGCTGGTCGCGGTAGTCAACGCCACGACCCGTCGGCTGGACGTGTTCGACAATGGTCAGAGTCGGGACAGGGAAGATGAACTGGATCTTCGCTTCGTCAGCACCGGATGTGCGACTTTTCGGCCGACCTGAGTAAACTATCATTGATTCGTCGGCTTTCTACAGACATTCATAAAACGGCTTTTGCAGTCTCAGCTGGGGCAACGGACCGGCGCGTAAGTGGTGGGCAATCCCGTACGACGCTGCGGCCACGGAATTTTGCGGCGACCAACGAACACTTTCTCCTGTATGGCAGAACCGGGCTGGTATCACATTCCCGCCCTGGGCCCTTGAACATTCTGTCCAGAACCTGTGAACGGTGCGGCACAAGCCCGCCTTCTGGCTAAAAAGACTGCACTAAGTGACAGATCAGTCGAAGCAAGCATGGTTACTTTCCAAGACAATTGACGTGGCAAGATGCGGCTAAGAAAGCCTTTACGCCGTTTGGCTGATTATCTTAGAATTCGCAGGTTAGCCGGTTTCCGGATCGTTTGGGAATTGGGCCACAAACTGCGGGCAAAAGCTGCTGCATCTCCTTTCTGTGAATTTTCGGCGGCAAATGTTTCTTGCCCCGAGCACTTTCAATTCGAACGACAATGAAAAGACAACTATTCGCCATTTTGGGCATTGGTGTGTTGTTCCTGCCAGCTGCGGTGGAATCCTCCGCACAGGAACCGCATCACCCTCAGATCTCCATCGGACATCAGGGCGTCGATCGACTCAAAGCAGATCTTGAAACGCTGCTGAGTCTGACGACGGAGAAAGAGCAAGCGCAGCTGCAGAATCTGGTGGATTTCGTCGACTTGATGGCGTTCGGCCTGGATCCGAAAAAGCCAATTCGCGTTGATCTGCTGACGGGCATTTTTCCCATGCCATACGTGGTCTCAGCCGCGTACAAGAACGATCCCGCTCTGGCAGTACCGGGAGCAGACCTTCCTGAATTCGCTGACCTGCTGGACAACCTGAATTCAAATTTCATTCTGCAGAAAACCAGCGCTGACTGGCGTGAGTTTCTGCCGCCGGATCAGGGTTGGCTGCGTCTGCTGCCGGACATCAAGAACGCCATCATGATTCTCACAACTCCGGCGGACCACAAACTTTTGAAGCAGATTCTTCAGAAGATGCCGGCTCCTCTGCCGGGAATTGCTCCACTGCTGGAGAACGATTGCGGCGCTGGCATACAATTGACTAACAGCGCACATACTGTCGCAGACCAGAATAAACGATCGGCGGCATTTGGCGAACTTCGTGCCAACCGGATGGATGCCCTGCTAAAACGGCCCTCGGAATCGGTCTCTGAATTCAACCTGCGGAAGGGACTGATTTCCGGTCAGCTTAAGGAACTTGAACGTTTGATGGTCGAGGGTAACGACCTGCGAGCGCGGACGTTTCTGAATTCCGAAGATAAGTCGGCCCGCATTCTGTTCACGGGCAGCGGAATTCCGGACACCGGTCTGGCACAGAGCATCGAACTGTTCAATAAGCACCAGGATGTTTTTGCATCGGTGGCGAAAGCCGAAAACTCAATCCTGTCCATTCGCGTAAATCATCCAATCGACGATCTTCGCCAGAAAATCTCATTGGATTTCATCGAGTTGCTGAACACGGACGTGGAAGCACGTGTGGTGGCCTCGGAAAATCTGTCGGACACTCAAAAGACGGCCGTCCGCGAGCTGCACCATGGTGTCATGACGGTATTGAAAGACAGTATTGAATCAGGCAATGTCAATGCGTTTGTCGAATCCTGGCTGAATGCCAAAGACGAGTTCGTCGCTGTGGGGGCAGTTGCTGCCAC
>JBDONA010001130.1:0-1985 GCA_039831575.1 Fuerstiella sp.
TATCCGGCAATCGGCGAGAGTGACGAATGAGCGGTGCCTGCGTCGGCCTACGCCCGCCGCAGTGTGAGCGCATACTCTTGGTCCAGAGGTCGTTTTCACCGGCGCAAGTTGCGGTCGAACCAGATCTGCGGAGGACGATGCATCCGAGTTCACTAAAATTCTGGTATGGTGGGGTCGGTGTGTCGGACGAATGGCACGGCGATCGTGCTGAGGATGGCTGCTGTAAAAATTGTTCGAACCATGATTACTTCCTGTCACGTTGGGCGGGAGTAGTGCACGGTCGGTATGGATCAGCTATTTTGATCTGCCGCGGCGACTTTATCAAACGCGAGATACCCACCGATGGCCGTGACATTGACAGCCAATGACACGCCCACCTGAGTCACTTGGACTGAGGTGTGTGTCATCATTCTGGCTGGGTGCTCAGACGGTTGCTGGTGACGTTGGGAATCCGAATGACTACACGCCTCAACCTGCGGCAGCGTGTCGGACCGAAGCGAACAAGCAGACCGCTTCCAGACCCGTCCAAACGTCGTCCCGAGTGCACGCCGCTGAGGGAAACCGGTCCATGTCTGCCCGTTCTATCAACCTCGCGCCGCACGGCTTCTTTTGTGTTTTGATTCGTTTCACGGCAATTTGGAACTCGATGGGCAGTCAAAACACGTATGGACTATCTCTGAACCGAGTTGTGGCGAAAAACGAACGTATTTCGGCACAGCGAGAGTTTGCGAAGGTCGTACTTCAGTCGCTCGGTATGCCAGGTGATGGCATTATATCACTAGGGGCGGTATGCTGGTCTTCATGACCGACGTCACCCAGGTCCTCTCCCAGATTGAGCAAGGTGATCCATCCGCCGTGGAGCTGCTGCTGCCGTTGGTGTATGAAGAACTTCGTAAACTCGCAGCCCAGAACAGAATCCATCTGGGAAATATCGGTTGAATCTTGGTTCCGAACAGTTCTGGAAAAGGAGACATGCAATGGGCAAACTGGCGAACGTCCACAAAGGGGTCAGCTGCGTCTACTACGGTTTGTTTCTGATTGTTGGCAGCATCCTGGTGATGTTCGTGGGCGGCGGAGTCATGGTGGCCTCGCCTGCAGCTGGCGTGGTGGTGCTTGCTGCCGCTCCAATAATGATCATTGCTGGGACGATTCTCGGCCTGGTCGGTCGAATCATGTGCCTTTCAGTTCCGGACGATTTTTCAGCAGCCGGAGTCATTTACGCCGCCGTGATTTGTGATGTCACCGTTGTGTTGATTTCCGCGGCCAGTTGGATTGTTGATCTCCCAGAACTCGTCAGTTCACTCAGTTCTCTCCTGTCGCTCGCGTCGACCATTCTCTTTCTGGTCTTTCTTAAGAAAATTGCCGCATATATAGACGACAACACTTCCGAGCGACGTTCGGGTAATGTCTTGAATCTCCTCATCGCAACGTTCGTCGTGGTGATCGTGGGGGTGTTCCTGCCTCCACTCCTAATTGTCGCGGTGTTGATGGTAATAGTTGGCTTCATCATGTACGTGCTATTGCTGATGGGCTTGATGAAGAGCCTGAAGGCGGCGTGACAATGAGCACACGCAGGTCCGTGCGATACGAGGTCGCCGGCCGGCTGTTCACCGAAATCGTCCGCAGGAGCCCCGATGTCTCGAACCGCGCCACAGCTTCCCATCGTGGCCAAGGTGCTGATTGGCGTCGTCCTCGCGGCTTTCGCCGTTCAATTCGGAGCGATATTCCTCACGCTGACCGGCATGCTCGGAGGTCAGGAGAGTCCAGTCTCGGAGTGGCAGGGGCGGCCGGCCCCTGAGCTAGTGGTGTCAACGATCGAAGGGCGTTCTGTGCGTCTTCAAGACCTTAAGGGACGGCGGGTGATTGTGGACTTCTGGGCCACTTGGTGTCCGCCATGCGTGCAGGAGGTTCCGCACCTGCAGCAGCTTTCTGAAGAGTTCTCGGACGACGAATTGATCGTGATCGGAGTCAGCAATGAAGATGCT
>JBDONA010000185.1:0-8358 GCA_039831575.1 Fuerstiella sp.
CAGAGACGAACCGAACGAAGGCTGCGGGCGTCCAAAAAAGACGCCTCGCCTGGCGGATGACGCGAAGCCGTCTGAAGTTCGCAACCTGGTGAAGCACTCATCGAAGTTCTATCTGCAGTCGTGGCAGCATTATCGAATCAAGGATACTCACAAGGGGCCGGAAGTCTGGACGATCAAATATCTGACTGTCTGGCGGCAAACCAGTCAACACCTGCCGAGTACACGTTGTACGCTGATCGTTGCACGCAGCGTACGTACGGGCGAAACAAAGTTCTTCCTTGCCAACGGTGTGGTGGGAGAAGACGGAGTCACCCTTCGAGGTCTGCTGCGAGTTGCATTTGGCCGTTGGGCTGTTGAAGCTGAGTTTCGCCTGAGCAAAGAAGAACTCGGTCTTGATCACTTCGAAGTTCGTGGCTGGCGATGCATCCATCGACACTACTATGTCACGGGCCTGAGTTTCCTGCTGTGCAGTCGCATTCGTCAGACTTTGGACAAAGACGACACGAGGCAACTGACAGTTGAACAGGTTCGACGCAGCCTCAATACCTGGCTGCAACACCACGACCTGCCGCAACCCCTGCGTGATGCGCAATTTGAAAAGGAACTGAACGATCAACGCTACTATCAGCGTCGAAATGCGCAGGCCATCAAGTCGCATACAAAGACACGCATCGAGCTGTACGCCAACCTTGGAATCGACGTCGACAAAATCAAGTCATGCGTCCAAACCCTGTAATGCAACTACTCAAACACATAAACTGGCGCTGTCCAATTAGAGCAGTTTTCGAAATGTCGTGGCGGGTTCTGGCTCGCGCGGCCAATGAATGATGGGCTCTGGCACTTCCGCCGCGGCCACAAATCAGCGTAATACGCTGTAGACGACTTGCTTCTGAGTTGTGAGACTTCATCGTGGTTGCGCTCCTGGTGCGGACCGGGCGAGAACTTCCGCACAGATTCATCGGTGTGACCGGCAAGCATAGGAGCGGAAACACGGCCGGACCGATTAATGCTGTCAGGCAGCACACGTCCGATGCAGACGGGTTTGTCCTGCCACGAATCTGACTCATGTGTCGTGCGGGAGTGCTGTGCCTGATCTCTCACCATGTTGCACAGCGACTGCGACCGGGTAAGCGTGAATACCCACCAGGAAAAGGCATGTGTTGCCAAACGGCAACACGACCGACCACCAGCGGCAAATTTGCATGAAGGTGCACGCCGAGCGTGGGACGGTGAGATCAGCAAAGAGCAGACACGAGTTGGTCCGGATGAGCCGGACATGTGCCTTTGTTCCCGTGTCACTCCTTCACCCGGACCGTTGTGGCCGGCACAGCCGGCCCGACTGCTTTCCAGTCTTCGCGGTGTCTACCGCTCAAATCGCGTCACGGAGACGACGGAGCAGGTTCCACAATTGTCAATGGAGCCAATTCAACCCATTCCGGCTTTGAGATCAGTTGTTCGTCGCCAGCAACCGTTCGACGGCTACTCCCGAGCTGACTCCGAGACATCCACACCGCATACGGCCGGCATGTTGCCCCCGGCAGGACGCCTGGAAACTGATACCGCCCCATCGCGTCCGTTGCTGTCGTGAGGCTGCAGCTCATTGATTCCTCTCCGAACTGAAGTTCTACGTTCAACTCAACCGGATTCTTTGCGATCCATTGTTCATTTCGGTCGCGGACTTCGCCCGTCACCGTCGCTGCCGGCAGCAGCCGAAGCGTTGCCTCTGTGGCATCTTTGTCCACATGCAGTGTACCAGCGAGGCATTCCTGACGACTGTAACCATACAGGCGCATCGCAATCGACAGACATTCAACCTCGAAGCTGCCATCCGCTCCGGATGCGGCCTGAAATCGTTCGCCTTTGTCGCGGAGAGCATCAACAGCCGGGTTTGCGCGGCCGACACCGTCTCGTTGTCTGATCGGCATGCAAAACACGCGACCGTCACTCACCGGCGCTCCCACGGAATCGACCAGACGCACCACCAGCGATTTCCGAGCACTCAATCTTACATGCAGATCAGCCTGGACCGTTCGCTGGTCGGAAATATCAAGCCTCTGCACGTCTGTGCTGAACGCGGTATTCAATGTAAATCGACCGGGACCAGTGCGAATCGAATACCGGCCGTTGCTGTTGACGTCGGCGGTCCGAACAAGACGTGTCTTTCCGCGCAATTCTCCAAGCCTCACTACATCGTTCGCGGGCCGTTGTTCGATTGTTGCTGCGCGAACCGTTCCGTGGATGAGAGTCCCCCGCTCGAGCATCAGGTCAGCAACCTGTCGGTGTTCACCAGGCTCCAGTTGAGCGATTGGTAAACTTTCCGCCGCCCAATCTTTGTCTGCCACCGCGATCAATGCATCATGGTTTGCCCACACACTCATTCGGTAAGAGCCGTCGTCGTCCGTCACAACATGACCACGAAATGAATGTCCGGTCCATGGGTGCCAGCCTGCAGCGAGCACATGAATGCCCGCGACCGGCGTGCCGTCGGCCTGGCGCACTTTGCCTGAAATACTTCCGACGCGATCAACCTGAATGGTTTCGCCTGACGGAACATCACGCCGAGACCAGGAATAGTCCGGATGGCAGACGGAAAATTGCACTCGATGTGGCATCGAGTGCGGCATCCACCCGAGGGTGACTTCACCATTTTCACTGGACACACCCATATCGGAAAACCGCTCCAGACTGATTGATGCGAGTTTGTCAAACCGCCACAGATTCAAAGGCGCCACACGTATCCCGGACACCGGGACTCCTGAATCATCGACCACCCTGAACCTTCGTGGCTGGCTCCCGTCCAGTTTGAGATCAATTCGTTGTGGCACCAGCAGTCGTCGGCTGTTGGGCAACGACGATTGATAGTTCTCAAAGTAATCCAAACCCCTGCCGGCCCGATACGCCACGATCCAGTCAACACTGGCGTCAACAGGAAGTGACAGCGTGGCAATACCGTCGGCAGCCGAATGTTCGGAAACGACCGGCATCCCGCCGATCACTGCTGTCACACGGGCTCCAGCTACCTGGGCACCGAATGAATCTGTGACGTGCACCTCAACGTCCCGTGGTGGTCGCAGGACAATTCGCAGAATACGGCGAACGGCAGGTTCCGCCGGGGGAATGATGTGGAACAGTTCTCCATCACCTCTCGAGACGCGAATCGGCGGGCGTTGTTTCTCATCTGATCGGAAGGTCAACAGAAAACGTCCGTCGGAGTTGGCGGTGCGGCGGTATTCCGGGAGGCGATCGGAAACGATTTCAATGATGGCGTCGGAAACCGGTTCGCCCGTTTCGTTCGCAACCGTTCCCGCGATCTTATGTTCAAACGGCAGCCACGCTGCGTCCTGTCCGGCGAAAACACCCACTCCTGTCACCAGGATCCACGTGGCGATCGTCAGTCCAGCGCAAATTGACACTCGATCGACGTAGGGCATAGAGCAGTTTTCGAAAAGTCGTGGTGGGTTCCGACCCGCGGACACGATGGATGATGGAATCCGGCACTTCCGCCGTGGCCACGAATCAGCATGCTACGCGGTCGACAGTCCGGCAAAGGAAATCGACGGATTGACAAAGGCGCTTCATGCGGACCGCGATCGCACAGACGTTCAGCGGTGTGTGCCAAAACCATGATAACGCGCCCCGGCTCGTCATCATCTCCTGTTTCAAAGAACTCCGCTCAATCCTTGCGACAGGGAGGAGTGGCCGTCCAGACAGCAATTCCTGCGACGACCGGCAGAACGAGAAATCCGTAGAGGGCAGGCGCGTAGGATCCAAGCTGGTCAATCGAGAACGCCAGTGGCAATGGGCCGATCGCCGATGCCAGAATCATGATCGCCCACGCCACTCCGCGAACAGCTCCCTGGTGAGCTCGACCGTAGTAATTGATCCACACAACCGTCGCCGTGCTGCGCATGATGCTCCCATGCATTCCAAGGACAAGTGCATAAACCAGGGACATCCAGGTGAACGGCAGAGTGATCACCAGCAACGTCGCAGCCACCAACATGGTCATGGCTCCCACGAGCAGAAAACGGCTGGGAATTCGATCCGTGGCATAGCCCGCCGGGAACGACATCACCATCGCAATGACTGCCTGGACACTCAGGAGCCCAAGGGCCTCACGTGGTTTCAAACCGTGCTGAGCAAACAGAGCCACCTGATGAAATATCAACCCCGTTCCTACGAGACCGGAAGTCGCTGGAACCGACAGCAGCTTCCAAAACGTGGGGTCTCGAATCGCTGCATGGACGGTCCATGAATCTTCCAGTGGTGTGATGGCCGGTTTGATTGGCTGTGATGCACCTGCCGCCGGATCCAGGGGGTCGTCACTGACAGGCGCCACTTCCGGGCTGAGACCGTCCGGATGCAGGCCAAGGTCTTCGGGACGATCTCTGATGAACAGGAATCCGGGCACCACAAGAGTTGCCGACACAGCCGCCGCCAGAACAACCCATGTGGTCTGCCATCCATACGATTCGATTAACAAATTGTTGAAAACGGGGACCGTCATGACGGAGAGCCCGCCACCCAGGCCGGCGATGGCCGTGGCAATTCCCCGTTTGCGTTCAAACCATTCGCCGACCAACCAGATGGAAACCAGAAACAGCGCTCCCTGACCCAGCGTCCGTACAAAACTAAAACCAAAGTAGAGACCTGCCAGCGACTCAGTTCGCGACATTTGAAAACAGCCTGCGCCCAGACCAGCCGCGATCAGCGGCAACATAATTCTTGCACCATAACGATCGACCAGGCGGCCAAACACGGGGACAAGAATCGCACTGATCAATGTCGCAAATGCATACGCCAGAGAAAAATCGGTCTCGGAAATCCGCAGCGATTCTCTCATCGGATCCTTGAGAGCAGCGACGGAATAAGATTGCCCCGGCGCTGACATGTATTGACCGGCGGCAGCAATTGCCAGCATCGTCCAGCCCGGGAAACAGCGGCGCGGCGGGTTTCTGTGTTGTTGCACCAGTTGAGGTTCAGGTGACAACGTCACAGACATTCCTGGGCACATCCTTCAATGGGGCGAGCTGGTGGGCTTCGCGAGGCAAAGAATTCGGCCTGTTGAAATACACGAAATGCCGAACGGGATACCAGACCTGTTTGAGCTGTGGCTCATAATTCCGTCAGCTGGCACAGATTCCTCATCGATGACTCACCATCACGTATCGAGCTGCGACTGGCAGTTCACTTCCCTGACGTAAATGCTGCCAGGACCTGCATTTCGCTATGCCATCAAACCGGGCGCCTTCGGGAAGGAGTCTCAGGTTCGACGATCGTCATCAGCGGTGTTCGTCGGAACTTCTGGTGATCGGCAGGACCAGACTCCGTTTGTCGCACAGTCAGCAGTCTGTCACGGCAGTCTGGCGCGACTTCGGCAGGTGGCTACTCCGGGGCCGGTCAGCTCCTATAATTGCGGGACACCATTCCATCCACCAGGCACGATGCCTGCGCCACGAAGATATTTCCTGCCCCGACATGTCAGAAACAGAAATCGTTATTCGCGGCGCTCGCGAACATAACCTTCGCAACGTGAGTCTGTCACTGCCCCGGAATCAGCTGATCGTGATGACCGGCGTCAGCGGCTCCGGCAAGAGTTCGCTGGCCTTCGATACTCTGTATGCAGAAGGGCAGCGTCGCTACGTCGAGAGTCTGTCCACCTATGCGCGCCAGTTTCTCGGTCAGCTGCCAAAGCCGAATGTCGATTCCATCAGCGGACTGGCTCCTTCGATTTCGATTCAGCAGAAATCGACCAGCAGGAACCCTCGCAGCACCGTCGGCACGATCACCGAGATTTTTGATTATCTGCGAGTCCTATTTGCCCGAGTCGGACAGGGCTACTGCTACGTTTCCGGCAAACCCATCCAGGCTCAGTCGACCGATCAGATCATTGACAGCATTAACAGTCAGCCGGAAGGGACACGCTACTCGATCCTTGCACCGCTCGTGCAGAATCAGAAAGGTGAGTTCAAAGATCTGTTCGAAGATCTGCTCAAGCGAGGCTACCTGCGGGCGCGTGTTGATGGAGAGGTGGTTTCGCTCAGCGACGATCTTCGTTTGCGCAGGCATCACAAACACAACATCGAAATTGTCATCGATCGACTCATCGCCGGCCCCGGTCACAGGGCGCGCCTGGCTGAGGCAGTTGAACAGGCTCTCAAACTGGCTGACGGGAGACTGATCTGTTCCGCGGCCGTCGCACCCCTTGACGGAGCAACGACGAAAGCGCGGGGGAACGCGGACGGTTCAGCCCCCTCGTCCGGCCCACGACCACGATCCTCACGGGCAGAACAACAGGATGGCTCCGACACACAGGACAAGCTTTTCAGCGCCCGCTACTCGTGCCCCGAGAGTGGCATGAGTTATGAGCCTCCATCGCCGCAGCTGTTCAGCTTCAACAGCCCCATTGGCATGTGCCCCGACTGCAATGGTCTCGGCATGCGACATGGATTCGCCGCAGAGACGATCGTCGTTAACGAAAAAAAGTCCATCCAAAATGGGGCCCTCCTGCTGCTGCCATCACTCCGCAAAATGGGCCGCTGGCCCCGCCACATCCTGAAAGGCGCCGCAGCAGCCATCGAAACACTCACGGAATTGCCTGATGAATCACTGCTGAAGACAAAATGGCAGGACCTTTCCGAACAGGCCCGGCAATTGTGGCTCAGCGGAACCGGTGACCGGCATATTACTTTTACATTCGGCCATCGAGGAGGCTCCTACAAACACGGCGGGACATGGGAGGGCTGGACCAGTCGTCTACTCAATGACTACCGATCGTCCAAGAACCCCATGCGACGACGGCAGATTGAGAAATACCTGGAAATCGTGCCCTGTCCATCGTGCGACGGCGAACGCCTGAACCGGCAGGCACGCCATGTCCGGATGACGACGAACAGTCGGCGTTTCGGAAAAAACGGTCCGCCGAAAGAACTCAGCCTGCCGCAGGTCTGCGCACTGACAATCGCAGAAGCCGCCGAATTCTTCACTTCACTCCGGCTCGATGACACACGGCAGTACATTGCAGAAGAGGCACTGAAAGAAATTCGAGGTCGCCTGGGGTTCCTGCTTCAGTGCGGTCTCCACTATCTGACACTGGACCGATCGGCGCCGACGTTGTCCGGCGGAGAATCACAACGAATTCGACTCGCAGGACAGATCGGCTGCGGTCTCGTCGGAGTTGTCTACATCCTTGATGAACCTTCAATCGGTTTGCATCCGCGCGACAATTCGATGCTGCTGGACAGCCTGCGGCACCTGCGTGATCAGGGAAATACGGTGATTGTCGTTGAACACGATGAAGACACCATGAGAGCTGCCGACCACATTGTCGACTTTGGTCCTGGTCCTGGGGTTCGGGGAGGCGAACTTGTCGCCAACGGATCGTTCAAAGACTTGATCAGCAGCAAACGCAGTCTGACCGGGCAGTACCTGAGTGGTCGTTTGTCGATCACAGTCCCCGACGAACGTCGCAACGGAACCAACGATGCCATCGTCATTACGAATGCCCGGCACAACAACCTCAAAGAGATCGAGGCCCGATTTCCGCTGGGACAGTTTATCTGTGTGACAGGTGTCAGCGGCAGTGGCAAGAGTTCACTCACCAGTGACATCCTCTGGCAGGTGCTGAATCGCGACGTCAACAGGGGAAACGGCGACCCCGGTCGTCATGATGTCGTGACAGGCCTGGAACACATCGACAAGGCGATCGATATTGATCAGTCACCGATTGGTCGTACGCCTCGATCCAATCCGGCGACCTACGTCAAAGTGTTCGACGAGATTCGCAAACTGTTCACTCAGCTGCCGCAGTCAAAAGTGCGAGGCTACAAACCAGGACGCTTCAGCTTCAATGTGCCCGGAGGTCGCTGTGAGGCGTGCGAAGGTCACGGAGCCACCAAACTGGAGATGGACTTCCTCGCTGACATCTGGGTGCCCTGCGACGTGTGCGAGGGGCGACGCTTCAGCCACGAAACACTCGAAGTCAAATACAAAGATCGCAGCATTGCCGAAGTGCTGAAGCTCGAGATTCGTGACGCCGTCGAACTGTTCGAAAATGTTCCAAAAATCAAACGCCTGCTGCAGACACTGTCCGATGTCGGCCTGGACTACATGCAGCTGGGACAGCCGTCGCCAACACTCAGTGGCGGCGAAGCTCAGCGGATCAAGCTGGCTCGCGAACTGGGTAAGCGATCAACCGGCAGGACCCTGTATTTGCTGGATGAACCCACCACTGGCCTGCACTTTGCCGACGTCCATAAGCTTCTCGAAGTGCTGCACGGATTCGTGGAAGCGGGCAACACCGTCATCGTCGTTGAACACAACCTGGATGTCATCAAAACCGCCGACTGGGTCATCGAC
>JBDONA010000744.1:0-1981 GCA_039831575.1 Fuerstiella sp.
ATTCGCCGATGCTGCCAGAGGACGGCGTTACGTTCTGGCTGAATGGCGAGGAACAAAACGGACTGCCGGCCTACTGGAATAACAGTTCCCCCAGCCCCGAACCTAACGGTGGGGTGAATGAGAACATTCTCGAAATCGAAGGCGACGGAAGCTGGAATGATCTGGCGGCGGGTGATCCACGCAATGGATACCTGTTGCAGCGGCCCAGTGTCTACACCGGAGGATACGGACAGATTGTGATTACAGCCGGAACCGCATATGATAATCAGCTGCGTCACGGCAGCAACACCGCCGATATCTGGATGCAGGACGGAGCCTCCGTCACCAGTGAGCATGGCAACATTGCGATGCTTGCCGCCCAGGACATCTGGCTGAGTAATGTGGCCACGTCCTGGAAGACAGATGCTGCTTCACGAATAGGAGACGTCCTCATCGTGGCCGATTACGATGGGATTGGAGGCTTGTTCGAGGACACTGTGGGCGCCATTTATGACAATCTTACGGGCGATGCGCTGAATGTGACGGCACGCCACGGAGTCTTTTCGGCCGAAGGAGCGTGGCAAAATTCAGGCCATGGTGTGGGGGCCTCAGGTAAACCCCTCCACACACAGATTAATTCCATCGCTGCGATGACGGACAATGGAGATATTGCCATCAGGAACCATGGCGACCTGACTGTTGGCAGTGACGGCATTCAGCTTCAGGGCATCATGTCGCACATCGATCCGCTCCAGGCGATCGTTCCGGTTCAGGCACTTCCGCAGTACCAAAGCGAGTTTTATAAACCGACGACGGACCTGTTAGTGCCGGGGTTCTTTCAACTGGGGGGCCTTAGTATTCTTAAGACGTCGCGCGCGTCGCACGAAACCGCTTCAATTGACATCATTGCTCAGGGCAGTTTTACCGCCCACGCGGCAGTGCCGATTCTGAACATGACTGCCGGTCACATTTCCCTGAACGCACTCAGCGACGACCCGCTTGATCAGCTGTCCGTGACGATCCCCGTGTTTGCGAACGGCGGGCTGCAGAATATTCATCTTTCTGAAGGCTCAGAGCATGTTCCCATCGTCGTGCCGCTGTCCGGTGATTCAATTGAATGGTACCGCCACATTAATGTTGAGAGCACCCTGCTTGAAGGTGGCAATGCCGTTGTCAGCATTTCGCGTGACGAAAATGCCACAACGCTACCTGATGCTGATCTGCGTTATCTCTTTTCCACAGTGCGGTCCGAGGTTGCAGCGGCCACTTACGCCGACGGTTCCACGGAGACCAACTATTCTCTGGAAGTTCCAGAAGACGGAGTCAAGGCCGTCTATGTCCGTGTGCTGTATCCAGATGGCAAGTCCACCGATTATACCAGCGTGTTTACTGTGGCCGACGTCGCTCCGACTGACCTGGCGATCGTCGTCCCGGCCGATCCCATTACGCCGGGGACGCTGCAGACTCTGACGGGACAGTTTGATGACCTGGATGTAAACGATCAGCATCGCGTCACCATTAGCTGGGCAGACGGTACCGATGACTCCGTCATCGACCTGCAGAACGCGGGTCGCAGCTTTACCGGTTCCCACGCCTACACCGATCCGGGACGCTACGTGGCCACCGTCACTGTCACCGATATCGAATCCGGGAAGTCCACCTCGTCCAGCACGACATACTTTGTCAGCGGAGTCGCGCTGCAGGAAGGCACGCTGAACATCATCGGGACATGGGAGTATGACCGCATTCGTGTGAACGGTGGCCGAAGCTGGACACATGTCGTTGCGCACATGAATGGACTGCGGCGACAGTCGGAATGGATATCCACGTCCGACATTCAGCAGATCATGTTCCGCCCCTACGACGAAGGGGACAGACTCAGAACCATCGGCCCGGTCTCCTTCCCCATTAACCAGGTGACAGTTCCTCTGAGTACGCCATCATGGACAACCGAAGGAAACACAAAGACCTCCGATGAATTCCAGCCTGTCAGCTGGAACGC
>JBDONA010000509.1:0-33805 GCA_039831575.1 Fuerstiella sp.
CAGCCAGATTCGTCAATGCGTCTCGCCTGGCCCCTTCATTAATCACGTTGGGGGCTCGCGTACGAATTATCGGACCCGGACCGGATGAGGAGCAGTTCCTGGAACTCGCAGATCTCTACCAGACGCCCACGGCCGAAGGCGAACGAGAAAACGTGTTGCAATCAGGACAACTCGTGACACACGTGATCATCCCACCTCACAGTAACAGACTCAGTGCGGCCTACGAGGTTCGTCACGGAGAAGGCCCGGATCAGCCACTGGCAGCTGCTGCCGTCAGTATGGATGTGGTTTCGGGCAGGGTGCAGAGTGCCAGCATCGTATTGGGTCAGGTCGCTCCGGCGCCGTGGATCGCGGGTGCCGCAGCTCAGTCATTGTGTGGTAAAGCGGTCAACGAAGAATCTGCAGCGATCGCCGGAATTGAAGCAGTGGCCGGTGCCATGCCACTTTCTCAGAACGAATACAAGATTCAGCTCGTCCAGGTTGCGGTCAAGCGTGCCGTGTTGAAGGCCGCCGGCTTTGATACCGGTGGACTGGACAGCCCCATGTTAAATGAACCGTCAGCGTCGCCGTCACTCGAAACACATATCGCTTAGTGGTTTGTTCACGTTTGAATATTTGGGGTGGCCGGGGTTGGAGTGACGCAGGAGCGAAACCCCGGGGCTTCCTTCCTTCGCTTCGCTCTGTCCAGCCCCGGTCACCCACTACCAATTACCATGCCACGGAGAAACCGATGAGTTACAAACGCTCGTTCGATGAAACGGAAACTCAGCCGCAGCCTCCCTGCATGAATCTTCGCAGCAAAGCAATCTATGTGACCGGCAATCCCGATCCGCAATCGTCGGACGAGGAAGGCAGCACTCGATTCAATTGCTGGTGTAACAGCACGCAACACGTGCTGGGGCCGGACCAGGATCTGGTTGACCGGACCGCATGCGTGGATGGTCGAGAGTGTTTCAAGGCTCGCGGATAGCCGCCAGATTCGCCGCTGCGTGAATATAAACAGGTGACGCGTCAGAATGACTTTGTCTTCTGGTCAATGATTCCCAGTCGATCGCGTTCCTGGATTAGCTGCGACAGGACACTGATCGCGACTTCAGGCGGCGTGTTGTTGCCGATGGGGAGGCCCATCGGACAAAAAAACGACGCCCTCTTTTCATCGGAAATGCCCATTTCCTGAAGATCCCGGCGCAGGACCTTTGCTTTCTGCAGACTTCCCAGGACACCAATATATGGTGGTTGAATCGTCTGCAGCACCTGAGCCAGCACTGGCAAATCCGTGGCGTGTCCCTGGGTCATCAGGACAAAAAAACTGCCAGGATCCAGTCGCTGCACTTCGTCCTGTAGATTCTGACTGCAGACCTTCGTCAGCTTGGGGTGCTCCGGCAACCGGGAGAGCCAATCCTGACGTTGATCAAGCCAGGTGATTCGACAATTCATCTGCAGCAGGATGGGCACGAGAGCCTGAGCAATATGCCCGGCGCCAAACAGCGAAATCTTCCAGTCGTTGCACAGGTACAACTCAAAAAAGAATCTGACTTCTCCACCACAGGTCATGCCGATGTCGGTTTGCAGGTTCCATGTCACAAACTGACAACTGCGACCGTCTGTTGCCCGCAGCATGTCGATGGCCTGCACAATGGCACGGGCCTCGACTTTGCCTCCACCGACAGTGCCATCAACAATGCCATCAACAGTGACGATCGCCTTTGCACCTGGAATTTGCGGAGCACTTCCACGGACGTCGATCATCGTCACGACTGCAAAGGGCGAATTCATCTGCAGCAGTTCACGAACTTTCTGCCAGTGCCGATGGACATCGAAAGCCATAATTGCCCATTTCCTCGCGTGCGATATCGTGTCTTCATATGCCGCCATGGTCCGTGGACGCGACGATGACTGCAGTATATGTTTCCTGCAACGATAAATCTTAACACTTAGTGTTGCAGTCAGTCATTTCACTAAATGTTCACAATACACATCGATATAGCCTCGCCGAACAGTCACACGGGTCAAATGATTCGAGACAGCCCGCATGACTTGCCGTACCTTCGGAAAGCAATCGGCAGCACTTGTCGCGTGTGCGGTCTGATGAGGCCCTCAGGCGAGTTCACCGGGACAATTGTTCTATAGTCGCGACAGATCAGACCACGACGGTTTCGTTGTGGCTAATCGAAAAACGCAGGCCCGACAATTTCGGTCAATGTTCGCGCAATGCAACGGGTTCACGTTGTTTGTCCAGCAACCGACAGAGTTCGATGCCGATCGAATTCGCGAGCATGACGTTTCCCTTCCTGTTGTAGTGGCAACACGGGTCAGCGTAGATCGTCTCGTCGATATCAGAGAACAACATCGACTTGTCGCTGAAGTTTACACCCGCATCTGTCAGCCAGGTGGCTGTCTCTCGCACGTGAGGGTAGATTCGGCTGATAGCCACTGCGGCACGTTGGTGCGGATCATATGCGTGTTGTTTTTCCTCGGCGGTCATGACCTTTGAGCCTGGCATGTACTGGTTGGGTTGAAGAACATGCAGACAGAGTATTCCGCTTGCCTCACAGATTCGGTGCAGTTGGAGGGACGAACGTTTCCACAGATCGACCACAGCCCGATCCTGCTCTTCCTGACTCTGAAAGTTGTCGGAAGGACCGTGATTGACAAAACTGCCGCTACGGATTCGGCTGACATTGATACCGAGGTCGGTAAGTTGAGAACGGGCGGTTTGGTCCCTACAACCTGACTCGCATTGACTCTCGCTACTATCAAGATCCATTGGTAATATTTTCTAATGAGGCAACACGCCCGGGGAAACTAATTGTCGCTAAACAACGTTGCCTGGTGTGAGCAAGCGGCTGACAGGCTCTTCGCAAAAAGTCAGGCGCGCTCAGATTCTGTTGAAGGCGGATGTTCGCGGACAAAACTGGACGGATGCTTGGATCGCCGAAGCGTTTTCCTGTCGCGTGCAGACGGTGGAGAATCTGCGTAAGCGGCTCGTGATGGAGGGGTTTGAAATTGCTCTGAATGGCAAGACTCGTGAGTCGCCTCCCAGAGAAAAACGTCTCGATGGTAAACAGGAGGCTAAGGTCATCGCCATGAGACTGGGGAAGCCTCCTAAGGTGATTAGCAGTGTTCGGCATTAGCTGTATATTCAACGTCGTCCCGCGACATGGCGTTCCGCAGAAATGCTTTCTGTCTATTGACTGAAGAAACGGCCAGACTGCAGATTCTCGCGCAGCTCCGAACGGGATTTCCAGATTCAGACAACTTCCCATTCTCGCCATTGCCGAATATGGCTTGCGATGATCAGGTAACCAGCATGTTCAAAAGAACTTTCCACCGGTCTGTCAACCGTTATTCAAACGGTCCTCATCGGCCACTCCGTACGTTGGCAATCACGCTCGTCGCTGTGTTCAGTGTTGTCGCTGTCGGATTTCCACGGCTTGCAGCTGAGCAGACTTTGCGTCCCAATGTGCTGTTGATCATGGCTGATGATCTGGGGTATTCGGACCTCGGATGTTATGGAGGTGAAATTCAGACGCCGCATCTGGATTCACTGGCAAAGAACGGTCTGCGGTTCACGCAGTTTTACAATACGGCGCGGTGCTGGCCGACTCGTGCCGTGCTGATGACCGGTTTCTACGCGCAACAGGTTCGGCGGGATGCCCTGCCCGGTGGTGGCTTCACGACGGCCATAAAGCCGTACGTATTGGTGATTGGAAACTGGTTGCTGCGAAAGGCGAGCCGTGGGAACTTTACGACATGAAGGCAGATCGCGCCGAGCAGCATGACCTTGCGTCTGAGCATCCGAGAAAGGTGAAAGCACTCGCTGCTCGATGGGAACAGTCAGCGGCGGAATTCACGAAGCTTGCGACGTCAGACCAGGAATGAGCGCTATTGGTGTTCAGCCGCACACGATGTGCCGGACAATGGCAGCCTGAAGGCTGCAAAGAGCGGGACGCATCGCCCACGAGAAACTCGGACACACTCAAGTACAGACGGTTTGTGTATCACGTGTTACCTTGCCGCAAACTGTCGGCGGACGTCGACAAATTGGCTTCGCAGCTCCTTGAAGAAGCCGCTGACGCCACGAGTCAGATTCGGTGGAAGGATGCCTTTCCGAAGAGCCTGATCTGTGACGGCTCCGATGTCCGCCGTCTTTTGCCACACCTTCAGCATCCGCGAGTCCCTGTTGACAAGCAACGTTGCCGTCATGGACAGCGATTGGTCGTCACCGTTCTGGACCACATTCAAGTGCACCAGCATGATCGGCTCACTGATGCCGCCCCGGTGTCGCAGCTGACATCTTTCCAACGCTCCCCGAACGCCCGACGAAACCGCTGCTGATACATCACCGCGAACGTCCTTTGTGAACGGAACGATGTGCACGCAAACCTCGCTCAGCGATGCCATCACGCGGCGACCGCGCACATCGTCCAACAAGTCAACGGTCTGTACTTCGGCATATGGGTCGGGATGGTTGTACTTGGGTACCGCGATCGGACCGTCAAATCGGGGAATGTCGGGGACAGTCACCTCCGGAGTTTTTTCCGAATTGACCGCCGACGCGTCGTTTTCTCCAATTCCGGGTGATACGACGTCTGTCGAGGCAACACCTGCCACTCTCACTGCGTTCTTACCCTTGCGCGTTGACGCCTGGGGGTCGTCCGCATCTTCCGGGATCGCAATTTCCGGGATCTCGATACTTTCATCCGGTTCGTCGTCAACAGCAACGCTGTTGCCAGGATTCTCACCGACCGGTTCCTGCACGGTTGCTGGGCCAGACGTTCCTGCGTCTGCAGAAACCTGAGAAAACCGGACTGCCGCAAGGGCCAGCACACCAACCGCCAACACACATCCGCCGATCAGCAACGCCTTCGCGGTGACATTTCCACCATCATCAACAGGTGGTCGGTATGGTTCGGATCGAGCATCGGCCCCACCGTGAGACCTGCGTTCTCCGCCTGCACTGCTGGTGCCGTCCCGTCCGGATTTCCCGCGAATTGCGATGACCCCGGGCCTTTTAACAAGTGACGGGATGTAATCCGGTTGCCTCGCAGGTGCGAGTACGCCCGGTTTTCCTTGGCTAAACGCTTTGGAATGAAATCTGAAAAACATCGGCCTGTTCCTGTAGTCTTCACCTGAATGCCCCAGCGACTCACACGGCGGCAGCACACACGTGAGGGTGTCTAACATGCACACCTACAGGATATCGAGTCTGAATTGCTCCGGCCATCGAAAAGACGATCGCGACCGTGATTTCGCGTCGCATTCCACTCGGGTTGATCTTTTCTGAGGATTCCGCAACGTCAACGCAGAATGGCCTGTGTTGTCTGGCCGCAAATTGGATTGACGTTGCAGTTCATAGGAGCCAACGTCTTCTCTTACAGACATCTGAAGTATTTCGACCAGAACGAATGAAGCAGTCCATACCGTTAAGCTGCAACGATTTGTTCACTGTGCAGCCGCCACGCCGTTTTACCTAACCGTCAGATTCACCACGATGCGTGTCCTGCGGCCCATGTCCCGACAACTGCCCGCAACATCGGAAGGAAAAACTGAATCGGTACCGTTCCTGACCTAGGTTCCACTTGGCGATCTCTGCCTGTCCAAGCGACAACTCTGCTGCGTCGCATGAGAACGGACAGCCGCTTCGATGGAGTCCAGCAGGTTGGTTCATACCTGACATAAGTAGTTTGCGACTGATCTGCGTCAGCCGCAGAACAAAAAAGATACCGGTTGTCGTGACACCGGCCAAAGGAAATCAAAGAGGGCTCGATCCATTCAGGATCGAGCCCCTTTTTATTGGTTTCGCTGAAAATCGGGAATCGCGATCGCGCTGAATTCGTGGCCCTGCAAATGTCACTGTCGGTGCCGTGGTGCTGCGTCGCTGATTCCTGGGTTAGGCCGAAAGAAATCCAGTATGCCAGACTGAGTTGGTGCCCATCCCTCACGCATGACCGTCACAACGCGTAATAAAACGTTGCACAATTCTACCCAAGTTCCTTGACCGACAAAAACGGCAACCTAGGTTTGAACGAGTCGACTATAGGCCTCGAGTGCCCATCGACTCAATTTACAGGCTGCGCAAAACTTGATTGTCTGGCCGAAATTCTGGCAGCATGGAGGGGTCCTGCTGTCATTCACCGTTGATTTCCTTTGGGGGTAATTGAGATGTTGAAGTTCGCTAACAGTGTAAAGAAGTTCATTGTATCTGAAGATGGCCCGACTGCAGTTGAGTACGCAGTCATGCTGGCGATGATTATTGTTGTCTGTCTGGCTGCTATCTCCACCATCGGTGGTGCGGCCAACAGCAAGTTCCAGCAGGTTGGTTCATACCTGACATAAGCGTGACGCTCATCTTCTTGATGAGCCATGGTCACAGAAGGGTACATCCACTGGCACGGAAGATGTGTCAGTGGGCGACCTCTTTTCTGTAGAGGTTTGACGCGGATCACAAGACATTCACAAGGGGAAAAGCATGTTGCCATACTGGATCGAACTTTCGATTTCAGACCTGATGCAGGGCACCGGGTACGCAGCGATGGCCTTCATCCTGTTCACCCTTCAGTTTTTCATGTCTGCCAGGCGTGCCTGACTCGACGCTGAAATTCATGGGCCGCACTTTTCAGACGCTGCCTGGATCTACCGCCGTATTCCCCACAGCGGAGCTGATCGAGTCCCAATCAACTCATAACTCGAAACGCAACAGGAAACAGAAAAATGGACTGGAACGAAATCTTTATAGAAAACTGGCATGTCAAACTGGTGTCGGCCATTTTGATTCTGGCAGCATGGATTGACGGCAAGGAACTGAGAGTACCGAATTGGATTACATTTCCAATGGTGTTGTCGGGGCTTGTCTTTTCGACCTGCGTTGGCGGTTTTGACGGGCTGCTTGTCGGATTAACCGGCATGTGCTGCGGGTTACTGTGTCTGCTTCCGCTGTATGCCGTGGGCGGCATGGGAGCCGGAGATGTCAAGCTGATGGCTGGCATTGGGGCTTGGTTGGGATGGCAAACGACATTTTACGCCTTTTGCGTTTCGGTCATTGTTGGTGCTGTGATGGCAGTTCTGATGGTTGTGTCTCGAGGGGCATGGAAGAAGCACTACGAGCAGTTTCTGACCATTCTGAGCGAATGGACAGTCGTAAAAAATCCTTATGAACTGTCAAGAATCGCTGCCGACCGGAAACCATCAATGTTACTGCTGCCCTATGGCATTCCAATCTGCATCGGCACAATTGGCTACTTCATGTATGCCGGCCTGATGTAGGGAATCGATACCTGAATCAATTTCCGCTGCTGATTACGTCACCAGCGGGGTGTTTTTTGAGACTGAGCTTCGCTGCGGGGGGTAGCGGAGATTTTTTTGAATGGTATTCCTGCCAGCATTATTGAAGCAGAGTTTCCGACTGTGCCGATGATGATGCTGATGGGGGATGGCTCGATCTTGACGTTTGTGCGTTTTTCGTAGAGTTATGGCAGTCTCTAAGCTGCCGCAGATGCTGCGGGACGCTCATTCGACCAGACGAGTCGGGAGTCTCCGGACAATGAAAAACCAGACATTGATACTTCTGCTTGTCGCCGGTGCCTGTGGCCTTGTGGCGATGCTGGGCGTCAAGCAGCACCTGAATAAGAACAGTGGGGACAACGAAGACGAACAGACAGTTCAGGTGTTGGTGGCAGCCAACTCAATCACTCCGGGTGACACCCTGACTGAACAGAACACAATGTTTTCCACCGTCAACGTAGACACCTGTCCAGAAGGATTGGTGACAGATTTAGAACAGATCGAAGAACGGTCGCTCAAAGTGGCTCGAGGGGTGGGAGACTGGATTTTTGTCGATCAGCTAACGGAAAAGGGACAGTTCGGGGCCAGCGCAGTGATTCCGGAGGGAATGCGTGTAATGACCATTCCTGTGGATGCCAACAAAAGTCACAGCGGAATGCTGCGACCAGGAAACCGAATAGACCTGTTACTCAGTGATAGTCACAGGGATCCAACCACTGGGCAACAGATACGGAGAGTTCGGCCGCTGCTGCAGTACATCGAGGTTTTTGCAGTTGGTGCGGAAGTTTACGGTGTGAATTCGGGAACAGGGAATACACAGGCCAGAAACATATCGCTGCTGGTGACACCACAGCAAATGATGGTTCTTGAGCTTGCTGATGCAAAAGGGGACATCTCAACCGTTCTTCGGTCAAGTGCTGACAAAGAACAGATTTCGATGGCGGGCATATCAGAAAACGATCTCGAGGGGGGAGTCACTGACGCACTTAATTCCACGTCGACCCTCGATGTTGGAGCCGGACTGGGCGGTTTTGCTTTGCCACGGGAAGAGCCTCAGGGCATCGTTGCACAACTTGAAAATGAGTTTGGACCGGTACGGTCAGAACCACTGGTTCAGGATGAAGCGGAAGAATTCTGGACGATGGCCATCTATGAGGCGGGAATAGTACGTGTTGAAAAGGTAAACCTGAACAGTGACGTACCCGTTGAAACCTCGCCGCAACGATTGCCTTTGAATGGTGCATCAAAAAGTAATTCACCACAAGGTGGAGTGCCGTCGGCACCTGTCGGCGGACTGAAAGAACTGGATGAGGGTGGGTTGAATGAAGGTGCACTGGAGGAGCTGACCTCCGGGTTATTGGATCTGTTCAATTAGTAAAAACGTTTTTTCAGGCTGCGACAACGTTGAGCAGTCTGCCGGAACACGGAATCCCGCGGAGCGCGTTATGAGTTGGGGATGCGGTCCTGGGTAATCTGCCCGGGACCGCTCTTCACCTTTGTTGGAGTGCAAGGATGCAGGCTGACAGACAATTTTTCAAGACAGTATGTGCCGCGGCCCTTCTTGTGGGCGTTGTGACAGGTGGGGCATACGGCCAATCGGCCGGAACATCGCCCGTATACCACCTGAAACCGGGTGTGAACGACGTCTCGATCTTCGAGAAGTTCACCACGATCCTGCAGCACACTGCTCGGATCAAGAGCGTGCTGGACTTTGACGCGGACGTCATCAAAGTTGACGCGGTTCAGGAGCATCCTGATCAGGTCACCGTCTATGCACTTGCCACCGGGGTGACGACCGTCACGATCATTGACGAATACGATCAGTACTCCCAGGTAGAAATCCTTGTTCGCGGAGACATCCGACACCTCGAATCCTATCTGAAGCGTCTGTATCCGAACGACAACATTCACGTCGAGGAAATCAAGGGTGCCGTCCTGCTGAGCGGCTGGGTGACCCGGCCCGAAAATATCAACGAGATCGTGGCGATTGCCGAGCAATTCTATCCGAACGTGTTGGACCACATGAGAATCGGCGGCGTGCAGCAGGTCATGCTGAAGGCTACGATCATGGAAGTTAACCGTTCGAAGTTACGCAGGATGGGGATGAACTTTGGTCTGATCAACAGCAGTAGTTACCTGTTGAGTACTCCTGGCCCAATTACTCCCGTCAGCGGCCTGACCGTCACGGGGGCCGGTGCGACCGCCACATTCACGGGCTTTTCCAACGCGTCCGTTTCTTTCGGCTTTATGAATCCCAATTCGATATTTCAGGGATTCGTCGACGCATTGCGGACGGAAGGACTGTTGAAGATTCACGCCACGCCGATGATCGTGACGCACAATGGACAGCCTGCGGAATTAATGAATGGCGGCGAAGCACCTGTCATTGTTCCCGCCGGTCTGGGGACGACGGCCATCGAATTCAAGCCATTCGGTATTATCATGACTGCCGTGCCACACATTCTGGGAAATGGACGGCTGCGACTTCAGGTGGAACCATCCGTCATCGAACGTGACTTTGCCAATTCGGTAACCGTTGACGGCATTACAGTGCCATCGTTCACTGTGCGAAGAGTCAGCACTCAGGTGGAAATGAACTTTGGTGAAACCCTTGTGATCGGCGGCCTGATTTCAACTCGCGAAACCGGAAGCACGGTCAAACTGCCGTTCTTCGGCGAATTGCCGTGGATCGGAGCGGCTTTCAGTCACAAAGAGTTTACAGAGTCTGAGACCGAATTGATCATTCTCATAACACCGGAATACGTCGCTCCCATGTCACCGGAACAGGTGCCGGCTGGCGGGCCTGGAAAATTCACAGACACACCGACAGACCACGAACTGTTCTTTCACAACATGCTGGAAATTCCCCGGACAGGCTCCGATTGCGATGCCACGTTTAACTGCAGGGAATGCAATCAAAACGGTCATTGCAGTCAGCATCCCAACGGCTGCTGGAACGGATCATGCGGCAATCAACGTGCGGGCTGCAGTACGGAATCCAATGGTCCGTTTGACCGTGCCAATGGCAGTTCGGCACCGACAATCACTCCGCAGGAACCGATGCTCATAGCACCTGACGCCAAATCGCAGATTCGGACACAAACGCCGGACATTGGACTGCCGATACCGGAAGCGGCGGTTCGGGATCAAATTGACGGAGCGGCCCAATCATCATTCATTAAACCGACTTCGTCGGGAATTCCATCAACACTCAGGACACGACCGAGTTCCCGGGCAACGGGACTGATCTCGCCTCTGATGCGATAAGGTCAGCTGCGATGAAGGAATTTGCAGTGGAAACGAACAAGGTTGTGAAGGCAAGACGAGATACGCAATGAAGAGTGTTTTACGAATCGCGACAATGGATCCCGAAGAGGGGACACGCAACCTGCTTAAGACGCTGTTGCTGGGGATCGACACCGTATGGCTTGAGGCCGAATGCTCGCGCTATGAATTCTTCATGGACGTGATCCAGCAGACTCAGCCGGACATGGCACTCATCAACGTCGACGGCAACCCGCAACAGGCCATCGACCTGATCGGTCAAATCACTCGCACCGTTCCGCAGTGCGCAGTTCTGGTGACCAGTAGCTCGCAGGAAGGCAGTCTGATTCTTCAGGTGATGCGGCAGGGGGCGCGTGAGTTTCTCAATATGCCGTTGCAGCTGGACGACTTTGTTGCAGCTCTCGACCGCATTCGCACAGCACTCGGCAGTGCAGACGGAGAAGGCGCAGGCGACGCTGGTCAGATCGTGACCATTGTTGGTGTCGGTGGCGGTGTCGGTGGCACCTCGTTGTGCGTCAACGTAGCGGCTGCTCTGGCGCAGGATCCCGCGAATTCCCCCGTCATTATCGACCTTGATCTGACACTTGGCGACGCTGATGTCTGGCTCGACATTATCCCGGAGTACACCATTCGCGATGTTTCCGAAAATATCAGCCGGCTTGACTACGGGTTGCTGAAGCGTTTCTTGACGCGACACGACTGCGGCGTTTTTCTGCTGCCGCGACCGGTCGAAGTGGAGGGCCAGGATCTGGTCCGGCCGGACGACCTGAGACGAATTCTGGCGCTTCTGAAAGCAACGTTCTCTCACCTGATCATCGATGCCAGCAAGTCCTTCGGCCCGTTGGATCTGTCCGCCATGGAAGTGTCCGACAGAATTCTGGTCGTGACACAACTGGACCTGACATGCCTGAGAAACGTCGTCCGGGTCATTCAGTTTCTGGATCAGGCGAACGGGCTGGATAAAAAAGTCGAAATCATCGTCACCCGGATGGGGCTGGAAGACACCGATATCAGCCTGAACAAGGCACTGGAGACGATCGGTCGGGAAGTATTCTGGCAACTGCCGAATGACTACGCGACGATGGTGGGCTCCCGCAATAACGGTATTCCGCTGACACAGTTTGCTCCGAAAGCCAGGTTAACCCGCAGCATCAACGATCTGACGAAACGCCTGAGTATGAGCGAAGAAGAACAGGCGAATCAGGTCGTCCCCGAAAAGAAAAAGGGTGGCCTGTTTGGGCTGTTCAGCAAGTAAGACGTCTGGCCCGAGATTCCCGGTCGTAAGGCATCTGCGACTGCCTACGTCGCCGCTCGATGAGCGTGAGAGTTTCGCCGGAATACACGATCCTTGCCTCCGCCGATCAGCGCCTGACAATCTTTCTGTTCGGTTGATGATGGCGTTCGTGCCGATGCCCGAGAATTCTCACTCAGGCAGTTCTCGCCGGTCGTCGTTTAAGACAGGAGGTCTGGGTAGCATCTTCCCGGTGTGAACGCTCTCACCGTTACCATGCGATCATTCGGATCAAGTGCCATAACCGCTGTTTCCGATATCGATTGCGTGAGGCCATTTGTGTGCTCACTGGATACCCTGGGAAAGACAACTCACCGTTTTTGAAACGTGTACGAAACAGCTACCAGGAGCGGGCCATGCGGTTCCGATTGGTGGCTTGAGTTTATGTTGCCGCCATGTCGTCCTGATACGTTGTCGCCCAACGAAGGAACGCTGGGATGAAGTTCAAAAATCTGATTCGGTTTTCGGCTCAAGCCGCGGCGGTACTGGCACTTTCCGGGATCGCCGCTGCTGACACGCCGCTACTCACCAATACGACCAGCTTTCGTATTCCGTTTGCTGTGGAATCCGCCGGCGTCGGCCCGGTCTCCGGATACGCCGTTCTGTTCGCGTCCACCAATGGCGGCCCGCTGGAACAGGTGCAAAAAGTTAAAGCCTCGGCCGGTGGCTTTCAATTTGAAGCGCCCGGCGATGGTCTGTATTCATTTGCAGTGCGTGTGACGGACGATGCTGGAAATCTTGTCGGCGACGCTGCCCGGCTGCAACCGGAGCTGCAGGTCTCTGTTGATATTACAGCCCCCCGGTTTCAGTTCCAACTGGCGGAAACGGCGAGTGGTCAGGTCAATATTTCATGGAAAACCAACAGCCCCGATGTGGATCCCGGGTCCGTACGCCTGGAGTATGCTGAAGGCACCAACGGTCGTTGGCGACCATTGCAGGGAGCATCCACGCCGTCAGGCCAGACAACCATTCAGTCGTTACCGGGAACGTCGGTGTCTGTGCGGGGTTTCATGACGGACCTTGCGGGCAACAAGGGCACCGGCACCGGCCAAATCGTTCTTAGCGCGGACACGCCCGCTGCAGTACCCAACGACTCCATCGTTCTGCCTGGAGATTCGACGGGGCATCACGACGTTGGACAACCGACCGGATCTCAGGTTGTGGGAACGTCGCCCTTTCGTGCCTCGCAGTACAATGTGGCCAACAGCACTGCCACGCAACCATATCGTGGCCAAACGGCTTTCAATCACGCTTCCTACAATGCCGGATTGCCCGGTCGATCCGGGCCGAACACTCAGCCTGTTGGGCTGACACCTGGAAGCACGCAGATCATAAACAATCGAGTGTTTGATATCGCGTACCAGGTCGAAGACGTCGGGCCGTCTGGTGTGAGTTCTGTGGATCTTTTTGTAACCGAGAACAACGGGGGCGAATGGTTCCGCTACGACAATGACATTGATCTACAAAGTCCGTTTCAGGTGGATACTCGTGGCGAAGGCACGTTTGGCTTCGCGATTCGTGTCCGGAATGGTCTGGGGTTCAGTGAGCCTCCACCACAACCCGGCGAACGTCCCGGCATTGTGATTCTTGTGGACCAGACCCCACCACACGCCGAACTGGCCCAACCAAAGGTACTGGCTGATGGTCAGGGACGAATTCACCTGACTTGGCAGATTGCCGACCAGAATATGTCAGCAGAGCCGGTACGTCTTGAGTCAGCTGTAAGTGCCGCTGGCCCGTGGACGCCGTTATTTGACTGGCAGATGGACGAACGTGCATTCGAGATGCCGATTCAGCCCGGGATGCCAACCACTATGCACTTTCGCTTGCTGGTGAGAGACGAAGCGGGAAACGTTACCATTGCTCAGACAACACAGCCCGTGCTGATCGACCAGCAACGTCCGACGGCTCGGTTGCTGCGAGTTCAGCCGGCGTCGTCAACTCGCAGGTTCTGATTCACTGCGGCAGTGAATTCTATCCTCGCGTAGCCCGAAAGATATGTTTTCGCTGACGTGGGATCGGCGGGGCCTGGTTGTCAGATATTCGTGCCGTTGAATCGCGACGTGCTGTTCCCCATTGCGGTTTTGAAGGATACGTTTGTGATCTGGCCCTTTCGACCGCACCCACCTCTTCCACTGGCCCGCAAGGTGGAGTGCGAACGTCGCTTCGCCACCGTAGCAAGGATGCTGGGCCGCCACCGCATTTCGTCTGCGACCGTCACTACGCCGGATGACATAGATGCGATTGTGACAGACTGCGATCGCGACGTCCTGCCCACTCGATTGTTTGCGTTTATTGGAAGTCGTTTGACGCTGTCCGGCCATTCGGTCGACGTCGACTGGCACGACCCTGACGATCTGACCGTAAACGGACGGGCATTGCCCTATCGCTTCGTCTTTGACGATGCAGGTCAGGTAACAGCTATCGGCCTGCACCCGGAAGTTGATGACCTGCCTTATCGGCTGGCTGCCGTCACCGCTGTGGCCGTAGCCGAGTATTTCATCAAGACGGAATCTCTTGCTGAAAGTGTTCCCAAAGGCACGTTTGAGATTCTGCCGGTATTCTTTGGGTTGGGCCCGATCATGGCAAATGCCTCTCTGCGCGAGGCCGCCGATCAACGCAGTGCTGTAACACAGATGCCATGGGAACGGTCCCGCGTGGGAACACTCAGTCCTCTCGAATTCGGCTACAGTATGGCGTTGGCCGACTGGTCGCTTGACGCGGGTTTCAATGACGTCGCCTCACATCTGCGGCTTGATGCCAGGGAGGGACTGGAGAAAGGGCTTCGGTTCCTGCGAAAGACGGTCGACTGCAGCTTTGAACAGGACTTTCTGGACCGCTCGTCGGACAATTCCGTGGGCTTTCGTCTGGCACAATTGCGGCATGACAGCGGTAGCATGCAACTTGGGGCCATGATGGATTTGCACGCTGCGGATGAAGTCGATCCTGATCTGATTGATACTGTCGCGGAGCTGCTTCATCATCGAGAGGTGGAAATACAGCGGGTTGCCGCCCTGATTCTGGGGCAGTGCAAATCTGTGCCACGTGCAATTCACGACGAGCTGGTGATCATTGCCGAAGACGGCCCGGTCGTGCTCCGTCGTGCCGCTATTTCAGCGCTTCGGCCCGGATTCGACAACGATGGTGATCTGCTGGAGATCGTTACCAACGTATTGCGTCGATGTGATCCCACAACCGCTGCCGCCTGCGTCAAGACGCTGCTGAAGTACGACTCACATCCCGAGAATCTGATCGATGCGCTGCTGAAATCGCTCGGGAGTATGGTGTCTTCCGGCGGAGGAAATCTGCAGCTGGGTGTGGAATTGCTGCAGCGGATTCATGATGATCCCTTGTCTGCTCTGCAGCAGCACTTCGGTGATGATCCCACTGCGTTGGCAATTCTTGACGAGCAAATGCGTGCAGCGGACGACGAAGCGGAATAATATGAAACAAAAAAAGCCCGGCATCTCTGAAATGCCGGGCTTCTGCGTTTCGTGGATTGCAGCTGCGATTAATGTCCCGCTGCGATGGCCGTAATGCCTTCCAGGAATCCCTGAAGCTGGCGACTGCGAACCGGGTGCTGCAGTTTGCGAACGGCCTTGGCTTCAATCTGGCGTACTCGTTCCCGAGTCACCTTGAAGATGCGACCGACTTCTTCCAGCGTGTAGGTATAACCATCGCCCAGACCATAACGCAATTTGATGATTTCGCGTTCACGATATGTCAACGTCTTCAACACGGAATCGATCTTGTCCTTGAGCATTTCAGACGCGGCATTGCTGACGGGACTGTCATTGCTCTTGTCTTCCACAAATTCACCGAAGCTGTTGTCTTCGCCCTCTCCCAGTGGTTTGTCCAGGCTGATCGGCTGGCGACTGATTCTCATCACTCGGCGAGCTTCTTCGATCGGAACATCTGCAACTTCCGCCATTTCTTCGACCGATGGTTCCCGGCCCATTTCCTGCAGCAGGTCACGCGCGGCAGCTCGCAGGCGGGACATGGTTTCGATCATGTGCACCGGAATGCGAATCGTTCGTGCCTGATCGGCGATCGCTCGCGTGATTGCCTGGCGGATCCACCACGTGGCATAGGTTGAAAACTTGTAGCCGCGTCGATACTCGTACTTGTCAACGGCACGCATCAGACCGGTATTGCCTTCCTGGATCAGATCCAGGAACGTCAGTCCGCGGTTGCGATATTTCTTGGCAATGGACACAACCAATCGCAGGTTGCCGCCGGAAAGATCACGCATCGCCTGCTCGTACTCTTCGTACCGTAGTGCCAGATTCTCCATCTTGGCACCCAGCGAATTCGGAGTTTCCAACGTCAGGTCGATCAGGTCGTGAAGTTCTTTCTGCATGCTGACTCGTTCGTCTTCTGCAGATGAAAGATCCTTCAGGTTGTTGATCTGATCCTGCAGGTCGAGCATGCGAACGGAAATCTGTTGCAGTCGCTTCATGCAGGGCTGCAGTCGCTGAGTTCGCAGACTCATTTCTTCCAGCAGCGTCAAACTGCGACGACGACGTTCGTCAATCTGGCGACGAATTTCCAGTCCCTGTTCGCTGTCCAGCCCAAGTGAGCGAGCCATTGCGAAGTCCGTCAGATCACGTTCGCGGATCGACGCGACCGTGGACAGATTGTGCGGCATGCGGCCGAGAATCTGTTCCTTCTCAAGACTCTCCGTCATGGACACTTTGATAGTCCGGTCGAACGGAAGTTCACCTCGATCCACCTGCGACAGCGTTTCGAAGGCAAAGTTCATGGCGAAATCGCAGCTCAGCAGAGCTCGACGAAACCGTCGGCGAGTGACCTCGATCTGTTTGGCAAGAAAGATTTCTTCTTCCCGAGTCAGCAGTGGGATCTCGCCCATCTGAGTCAGGTACATGCGGATTGGATCTTCCGTTCCACGTGTGGGTTCTTCCTCCAGACGGATTTCCGGACGGCGTTTTCGTTTATCTGCCGGAGATTCGTCTGCGTAGACAATGGGGTCCGTGCGCAGTTCAAGATCCAGTTCTTCCAGAACCATGATCAAGTGATCCAGCTTGCGCGGATCAGCTGCCTCATTGGGCAGATAATCGTGAACCTGCGAGAAATACAGGTAGCCCTGCTTAAGTCCCGTAGACACAAGTTGCGCTAGTGTTTCATCCAATCGATGCATGTCCGATGTGCTCCTCAACGTTTATTTCAGAGATGGGGGGTCGTCACCCATCTGACTTTGTCGGAAACGAAAAATACGCCGGAGTGCATCCATTGTGTCGGTGTTAAGTCTGCCCGATGACGAATCCGCCTGAGCCAGTTTTTGTTTCGACAACAAGTTTTGGTTTTTGGCACGCCGATGGAGAAGCGGGTGTAATACCCGCTCCAGGTGCGGTGGAACAGATGTTCCACCAGTCTCATTCGTGAGTGGCTGCTCACGCATGAGGTCCATGATTCCTTTCTCACTCGCCGTGTCCAGCAGAGCATTCACCAGACTCAGGATCGCCGAGTCCGATTCTGCTGCTGCAATCACACTTTGAGCATCGGGAAGTATTCCTTCTTCCGTCACAAGATCAAAACATAGCTCCAGCAACTGCCGGTGCTGCGTATTATTAAAATCATCCGCACCGATTTGGTGTCGGATGTAGTCCGTGTACTCAGGGCAACTCAGAATGATTTCCAACAGTTCACGTTCGGCAAGGTCTGTTCCGTTGAATTTCAGGTTGAGCGGCTCCGACTGGGCGGGCTGGTCCTGTCGAATGAAACGCTGTGTTGTTTTTTTGCCTCGCAACTCCTGAAGTTGTCGTCTTACCGTAATTTCGTCCGCCTGAACTCGCTGACACACCTTTCGCAGGATCAAGTCTTCTCGCAGCGTTCCCTCCAGCCCGGGAGCCGCTGCCAGAAAGTCGATTATCTGATTCATCACCTGCTGCCGCCCGCTGACGGAATCGATGCCATATCGATCAGTCACAGTTTGCAACTTGTATTCCCAAGCCTCCGGTGCAGTGCCAATCAGGACTTCGAATTCCTCTTTCGAGTGATTTTCGAGGTAATCAGACGGATCCTGACCTTCTTCCAGAGTCAATACCCTTAAATCGAGATCCTGAGCCAGAAACCGCCCAATACTGCGTTCGGCGGCATCCCTTCCCGCCTGGTCACCGTCGTAAAGCAAAACAACACGTTCAACAGCAAAACGTTTCAAAAACTTGACATGATCTTCTGTCAGTGCCGTCCCCAAGGTTGCTACGACATTGGTCACGCCAACCTGATGACAGGCAATGCAGTCCATATACCCTTCTACGATAATCGCACTTTTGCTGGTTCGGATTGTGTCCCGAGCCTGCTCAAACGCATACAGCGTCCTCCGTTTCAGGAAAATATTAGTTTCCGGACTGTTCCAGTATTTGGCCGGACTCTCGATGTTGCTTCCGGGCAACACTCGTCCACCGAAAGCGACAGCACGGCCTCTTTCGTCAATGATCGGAAACACAAAGCGACCGACAAGGTTGTCGTAGTAGCCACGTCCGTTGTCTCTTTCACCGACCAGTCCCACACTCAGCAGCTGCTTCTCAGTAAACCGCCCTTTCGCCTTGTCTAATATCCAACTCCAGTTTTCCGGGTGATAACCCAGACGAAATTTTCGCGTCGTTTCCTCTGACAGATTGCGTTTCTTCGCATACTCACGAGCCAATTCACCAGCTTCTCCCATCCGGAGGCCCTGCTGCATGAGGCTGATCGCCCACTCCACGATTTCGTATTGAGTGACCTTGCTGTCCTGTGATTTCTTAGCGAACTCAGACTGAGCTCGTTTTGGAATTTCTATGTTCGCTCGCTCGGCGAGGATTTCGAGAGCTTCCGGAAATGTGGTGGCCTGAATTTCCTGTACCCAGGTGAAACAATCTCCGCCCTTGTCGCACACCCAACACCGGTAAGTCTGTCGATCCGGATAGACGTTGAACGAGGGATTCTTATCGTCATGGAACGGGCACAGCCCCTTATAGTCACGACCGTTCGGTGTCAGGTTGACGGTCTCAGATACCAAGTCAAAAATACTGGTGGCTGCGCGTACCTGCTCTTTGAAGTCGTCCCCAAATCCAACGGACACAAAATATCTCCGGCGGCTTATAGCCAGTTCCGTAATCTTCAGAATTCGGGAACACGTCGAATTCAATTCCGACGTGCTCAACCGGTCAGGGCGACACCGCGTAAGCTCTTATGAACCTTATGCTTGGCGTCGCGCAATTCTACCCTCCGGATGGCCGCGGTCAAGATTTTCAAGCCACCCGATGGCGGGAAACCCGGATCTCAGAATGAAACCCAGGGACAATATTCCAGCCTTTCCCAGACCGCATTTCGGCCGAATTCTGCTTCGTTTGGCCAGTCTTCGCAGCTCGCAATGCCGGAATAACTTCACAAACACAACTTATTAGCTGATTTACGTCCCCGTTCCGTAGCGTTTTCACCGAACCGCCCGGTGTCGCCGAGCGACATCTGAAGGCGATTGCCGGCCACGCAGGGATGATGCGTGGCCCTAAGAAATCAGTAGCGGCCCAGGTCTTTCGTTGACGCCCCACCTAAGGACAGTGGGGGCCGTCACGCCGAATTCACACCAGGAACATCTGTCGCAATTCTGCCAGCGGTACGTGGCGGTCTCATTTGAGACCGCGAACATCACTCCGTCGTTGGCAGTTGCCGACGCTTACTGCAGTTCACCGTAACCATTCTTGTGGGTTCTTGAGGAAGTCGGTGAAGGCGTGTTGACGGATCTTCGGAACAGTGACAGCGGTCTTCTTAGCCGATATCTTCTGGATCCAATTCCAGACATGAGCGACTGTGTTGATCGCAGCCGGGTCAGTGGGGCGTCGTCTGCGATCTCATCCACAGCATTGTTTGTCGTTGTACGGGTGTCTGACATTTCTCTCTCGTTAAAAAACAGGGGTCGTAGTGTTCTCGTAATATCTGCGATCCGACTAGCGTAAAGTGTGCCGGGTCGGGCAATCCCGCAGTAGAGACGAACCGTCTCCGCAGGCTGTTTTCCTGGAAGGGAGCATCGGAATCAGGCCAGCTTCGCCGCACCGTCGTTGATGTGGGCCGTAGGCGTGGTCTGGATCCGGTCTGCTCTAATCCTGATAACCATCAGCAACGCTGATGGTGGGATGGAAAATAAATCGAATCACCGTGATGTTTTGCTCGCGCCTGATCGGTGATCGCAAATAGAGATGAATGGCGCAGAAGAAGTCTGTCCGGGACACTGGCTAACATGAAGTTGCACCGAATTTCGGCGTATGAAGTGAAGAATCACAGTGAGAAGGGGGAATCAGGACGGCAAGCCACCACTGTCGAGTTAACTAGACGGCGTCTTTGTTAAACTCTCACTCGCACCTGGAAGAAAACTGAATGAATCAACCAGGTGCATTTCCGGATCGGCATATGAAGGGAATGCATCGTCGCAAGACCATCAACGCTGTCACAATCTCCCGCTGGACAGACATGTCCCAATTCACGTTGGTGACGGCTTGCTCAACCACGCTCCCGGAATCGGCGCGGTTGTCGTACTGCATTTGCTCCGTATATCTCATTATGTGATATTGAACAATGAATCGACCCATAATAGCAATAACAATCGGCGATGTTGCAGGCATCGGTCCGGAAGTCGTTGCTCGCGCACTACAGGACCGTGCAATTTTGCACGTCTGTCGACCATTCGTCATCGGTGACCAGAATGTGTTGCAGCAGGCTTCACAAGAGTTATTAAGAACCGACGGTCTTGACTTCGAAAAAATGTCAGACTGGCCACTGAGCCGTACGACTCTGGCACAGCAGTGTGATGACTTCGCACAGCGACAGGCGATTGTCTGTCACAACCCGGTGGGCGCTGCTACGGCGCTGCCCGAACGTCGCGTGGTTAGTTGTGCCGCTGGTGCAGCGGCGTTCCAATATCTGAATAAGGCGATTGACCTTGCTCAGGCAGGTACCGTGGATGCGATTGCCACCGCTCCGCTGAATAAGGCGGCTCTGCACGCTGCCGGACATCACTATCCAGGACACACCGAGATCCTGGCAGAACGATGTGGTGTCGCTGACTTCGCCATGATGCTTCATTTGTCGGAATCAGGAATTGCGGGTTTACGAGACCTCGTAGGGGGCGGCGGAGAGCAGTCTCTGCACGGCCTGAGCATCGCCCACGTCACCCTGCACACGTCGATCGCAAGCGTACCATCATTGTTGACGACGGACAGCATTGTGGAAAAAGTTCGCCTGATGCACCGTTTTCTGGCCGACGTTGGCTGCGACCGCAAGGCCATCGCTGTCTGTGCTCTGAATCCTCATGCGGGCGAAGATGGTCTGTTCGGTGATGAAGAACGTGGCGTCATCGAACCAGCCGTACGCCACTTTGACAATCACGACATCAACGTATCCGGTCCTCTGCCGGTCGACACGCTGATTCGTCGAGCTGTTGCCGGCGAGTTTGACGGGGTGGTTGCCATGTACCACGATCAGGGGCACATTCCGATCAAGCTCATCGGCTTTGACGCGGCCGTCAATATCACACTTGGGCTGCCAATCGTCCGTACCAGTCCCACTCACGGCACTGCGTTTGACAGAGCATGGGACCCAACAACACCAGCTGACCCGTCCGGGATGATCGAAGCCATTCTGACGGCGGCCAGACTTTGCCAGCGAGATCAGCATGTCGCGCGATGATTGTACCGCTTACGATCGAGACTGATTTGTGTAACCGAATCAAAACGGCACATCATCACCGGGGTCAATGCCAGGTTCAAAGTCGTCGTCTTCATCGTCGTCGTCACCCAGATCGGGATGCAGCGGGTCGTCCGGGGAAAAGAAGAAATCTCCCAGGCCCATGGGCACGACGTTTCCGCCCAGTGACTGACTGCGGCGTTCGGCCAGTGTCTGCAGGTCCGCAGCATCTTCTCCCAGGCACCGTTCGAGTGCCTCTCGCCAGGCGTCGTCGCGAGACATCGGATGGTCGGCATCCTGAGCCAGTCGTTTTAACGCAAACCGCAGCAGGTTGAGTCCGTCGCGGGTGGAAAAATCAAGATTCAGAGTATGTGACTCCTGCAGGAAATCAACGGTCAGACTGAGCATCTGGTCGTCAGCAAACGGCAGGTGGTACTTCAGGATTGCCATCTCGTCATCCCGCGTCGGATGGCCGAGGCTCAGCGTAGGTTGCAGTCGGCTGAGAATGTAGTCCGGAATCTCAAACGTAGACTCGTCTTCATTCATTGTGACGGCACACCGAAAATCCGGGTGAGCGTGAATCGTAATCCCGGCGACGATGGATTCGGCGTAACGTCGATGGTCCAGCAATGGCGCCAGGCTGGCCCACGACTTTTCGTTCATGCGGTTACCTTCATCCAGAATGCAGATTCCACCTGTGATCATCGCTGTCACCATGGGCGACGCGTGGTAGGCGATTTTCCCGCTTTCAGCCAGGACGGGAGTTACTAAAAGGTCTTCCGGTCTGGTGTCCGCAGTGCATTGATAGATGAATAGATCCTGCTTTCGTTGCCGTGCCCCCGAGATGGCCAGTGTCGTCTTGCCGATGCCAGGAGTTCCGATCAGCCGCGGAGTCAGGGGCATGTCCTTTTCGTCAACCACCAGCCAGCAGGCCAGCAGTTGCTTCAGGATTTCTGCCTGGCCAATCCAGTTATTCGGACTTGAGTCAGGAGTGGACAGTTGAAGGCAGACGCCGTCGATCGAGTGAGTTTTGGACATGCTTGTTTTGCTGAGCCACGACCGGCGATCTGGACGCCACCGCCCCATTTTTGAAGAGGTCAGTCCATGCTGGATTTCGGCGTATGTTAAATTCTGCTCTCTGCCCCTGACCTGGGGGCAAGGGCTGCAGTTTACCGCGTGAATCGAAGCCCTGCCATGACCAGGCGACTCTGAGCGAAACTGGTCACAAAAAGCGAGTACTTCTGCACCGAAACTTCGGTCGTCTGCGCGTTGGCCGTCGAAAATCCTGGATATGCCTTTCGCCGGACAGACAACTTCCCGAGAATCTGTTGAGCGACGCCAGTCGGTCGCCGGCGATGCCTTGTTCTGAGTCTCCAAAATGACCATGCAATCACCCAGTCGCAGAATACCTGAACGTCAAACGTGGCTGTTTCTTTCGCTGTGGGTGATTGTTACAGCCCCTGCCGTCGGAACGGCCTCGGTATTCGCCAACGACGCACAGCTGTCGATCGACCGAACGCAGACGACCACATCGGTTGCCTTGGTCGGCCCATCGGACTCACGCCAATTGCTGCTCACGGCGCGACGACCCGGTGACGGTCTGCTGGACGTTACGCGCGACGTCGTTTATTCCGTGACACCGTCGGCTGTTGTGAAAGTTGATGAGTCAGGATTTGTAAAACCACTCGGGAACGGAACCGCGACCATCATGGCTCATTTGGAGGGACTCGATTCTCCATTGGAGATAACGGCTGTGGTCACATCATTTCACGTGCAGCGGCCGGTGAGTTTTCCCAACGACGTTGTCCCACAGCTGACACGAGCCGGTTGCAACGGCGGCGCATGTCACGGCACGCCTAAAGGCAGGAATAATTTCCGATTGTCACTGCTGGGGTTTGAGCCCCGGGAAGACTACGAATTCCTGACACGTGAGTCCAGAGGACGCCGTCTGTTTCCTGCAGCGCCGGAACGCAGTCTGTTGCTGCAGAAGGCCTGCGGCGAGACGCCGCACGGGGGCGGCATTCGCATTCAAAAGCACAGCGATTCCTACGACCTGTTGAAACGCTGGATCAGCGAAGGACTTTCGTACGGCCCCCGGAATGACCCGACTGTGGAACGAATCGACATCTCCCCCTCTGATCGCGTTGTCAATCGTGGTGGTTCACAGCAGTTGGTGGTGACGGCATTCTTCAGTGACGGCACTTCTCGCGACATTACACGTGTTGCCGAATACAAAGCCAATCAGCCGGACATGTGCGACGTCGGCCATCACGGTCTGGCCACGTTCAAAGACATGACCGGCACGACGTCGGTGATGATCCGATTTCAGGAACACGTGACCGCATTCATGGCGACCATTCCACTGGGACTGCCCACGCCCGATTTGCCCACGCCGAAAAATTTCATTGATGAACTCGTTTTTGCCAAACTGAAAACGTTGGGGTTGCCGCCATCCGATGCGTGTCACGACTCGACGTTTCTGCGACGTGTCTCTCTGGACATCGCCGGGCGTTTGCCGACAGTGCAGGAAACAAGGGAGTTCACGGCGTCGAATGACTCCGGCAAACGCGCGGTTGCGATCAACCGACTGCTGGATGACGTTGGTTATGCCGACCTGTTTGCCAACAAATGGGCTGGCATCCTGCGCAACAAGGCCGGCGGAAATCTGGAACAGGTGGCCCGCGAGACATTCGGTTTTCATGCATGGATTCGAGCCAGTCTGTCGGCCAACAAACCGTTTGACCAGTTTGTCACAGAACTGATCACCGCGCGAGGCAGACCCGATACCAATCCCGCTGTGTCGTGGTATCGCGCGGTCAGCGACCCGAAGGATCAGATGGCCGACATCGCTCAGGTCTTCCTGGGCGTGCGAATCCAGTGCGCTCAGTGCCACCATCATCCGTACGAAAAGTGGACTCAGGATGATTACCACGGGTTCGCTGCGTTCTTTTCCACGATTGGTCGTAAGGAGGTCCGCAAACTGCCCGAAGACGACATCATCTACCACAAACGGATTCCGGCGGTCGCGAAGAATCCCATCACCAACGTCGATCTGAAACCGACACCGCTGGGCGGTGAGCCACTACAGATCCCCGTCGAACGCGATCCCCGGATCGACCTGGCGGAAGCGATGACGTCTCCTACAAACCCGTACTTCGCAAAGATGCTGGTGAATCGTTATTGGAAGCACTTCTTCGGTCGTGGTCTGGTGGAACCGGAGGACGACATACGCGTGACGAATCCGGCCACGCACCCGCTGCTGCTCGATCAACTGGCGAAGTCATTTCGGGCGTCCGGCTATGACCTGAAGTCCTTGTGTTACACAATCTGCAATAGTCAGACGTATCAGCGAAGTTCCTTTCCCAACCAGCACAACAGCAACGATGAGCAGAACTTCGCACGTTACTATCCGCGTCGACTGACTGCCGAAGTGATGCTGGACGCCATTAATGACGTGGCCGGTGCCAGGAATAACTTTAACCACCAGCCGGTCGGAGTTCGTGCGATCGCTTTGCCGGATGATTCGGCAAACAAAGATTCGTTCTTTCTGCGAGTGTTCGGGCGTCCTCAGATGGACACCGCGTGTGAGTGCGAACGCTCTGCCAACGCCGACCTGTCCCAAAGTCTGCACCTGATCAATTCTGATGCCATGCAACGCATACTGAGCGCGCCCGACGGACGGGCGGTGAAGTTGTCTCGTGACAAAGACGCTGACGACCAGACGAAGATCTCCGAACTTTACCTGCACGCCGTTTCGCGTGATCCCACCGACAGCGAAGTGTCGGTTGCTCTGGCCCACCTGAAGAAAAAACAGGATCAGTCGGCAGTCGATCCTAAGATTTTGTCATCTGATCAGGCAGCCAGAGAAGGCTGGGAAGACATCATCTGGGTGGTCATGAACACGAAGGAATTCCTGTTTAATCATTGATGTCAAAACAGTCGCGATCCCAAAACCATGACTCATTGCGTTTTTACCCGCCTTATCGCAGCACTTATCGCAGCGCTGGGAGCACCGTATCTGTTCGCTCAACTTCCGACGGCGGACTTGAGCCGACTGGAGCCACGATCTGCCAGGGCTGGTGAGACTGTTGAAATCACTCTTCACGGAAGCAATCTGGAAGAACTGACCGAGCTTCGTTTTACGAATCCCGGCATCACAGCAAAACCAGTGATGTTGCCCGCCGATGAGTTTTTTCCGCGACCCCACACGGTCGGCTCAAGGTTTGTCGTCAAGGTGGCGGCAGACGTGCCTCCGGGGATCTACGATGCTCGGGCCGTTGGCTACTTCGGACTTTCCACAGCACGGCCGTTTGTGGTGGCTGCTGCCGATTCGAAGGAAGTGACTGAACCGGGCAACAACACCATGCCGGGAAATGCGATGTCGGTTGAGATCAACTCTGTCGTAACCGGTGCCGTGGCATCCCGGGGCATCGATTGGTTTAGATTTACAGCAAAGGCGGGGCAGCGAGTTCTTGTCGAACTTATCGCCGAACGCATCGATTCCAGGCTTGATGGTCAGTTGACCGTTTACGATTCCACAGGTCGTGAAGTGGATCGCAATCGTGACACATTCGGCCGGGATTCGTTTCTGGAAGTGCAGGCGCAACAGGATGGTAAATTCCTGCTTGCGGTGTCGGATATTCTTTACAGAGGCGGAGGCGATCACTTTTATCGACTCAGTATTTCCGACAGACCACACATCGACTTTGTCTATCCTCCCGCCGGCGAACCGGGATCGACGAATCTGTATACACTGTACGGACGCAATCTGCCTGGCGGAGTGCTGGACAAATCTTCGCGGATCCGCGGCCACGTACTCGAGAAACATCAGGTTGAGATTGCGTTGCCGAAGGTGGCCTCCACTCCACCCGGATTTCATCCGGGGCAGCCTCGACAAGGCCTGCTTCCCGGGTTCGACTACACGTTCAAAGAAGCGAATTCTGTTCGCATAGGATTTGCAACGGCTCCCGTCGTGTTGGAAACGGCTAATGATGCCGTGCAGCAGATTTCCGTACCCAGCGAAGTCGCGGGGCGTTTTGATGAAGCGAACGATGAAGACGTGTTTCGGTTTACGACTCAGAAAGACCAGACATATTGGGTGGAAGCAATCGCTGACCGCATGCAGTCAAAGGTCGATCCCTGGTTGATCGTCCACCAGGTCGCGAAATCAGAAGACGGTGTCGAAACTCTGATTCAGGTGGCCGACAACGACGACATGCCAGGCTTTTTCAGTATCGACGGCAAGGACACGATCAATGCAGACACGATTGACGCGGCTGTCAGCTTTAAGTCCGTCCATGATGGCGAATATCAGGTAACAATCGCGAACCAGTTCGGTAGCGGTGGAATCGCCGATCTGTACCGTCTGGCAATTCGTGCAGCCACGCCCGACTTCCAGCTTATCGCCACTGCGGAGAAAACGTTGCCGACCAATCGTACCGGCTACTCGGTGACACCGTTGCTGCGGCAGGGGGCGCGCTGGGGCATTCGGGTGCTGTGTCCACGACAGGATGGATTTGCCGGCGACATTGTGATCTCCGCCCAGGAGTTACCACCTGGCGTCACGGCCACACCGCTGACCCTGAGCGGCATGACTGACCGAGGCATTCTGGTTGTCTCAGCGTCTGCCGATGCAAAATCGTGGTCGGGTGAAATTCGCATTGTGGGAAAAGCCAGCGTTTCAACTGCCGCTGGAGACCACGAATTGGTTCGTGACGCTCGGTTTGCGTCACTCGTGTGGGGGCACATCTTTGCCGATTCCATTCGAGTTCGCTCACGATTGACCGAACGCATTCCGCTGTCTCTGAATCAGCACGAAAAAGGACCAGTCAGCATTGATGTCGAGGAGGACAAAGAGTGGACGGTCGAGGTCGGCCAGAAGCTGGAGATACCGCTGAAGGTGACTGACATTGGCACGCGAGTCGGTAATCTGACAATTGAACCACAGGGCCTGTTTGGAATGCTGCGGAATCCTCCCACAGTCAACATCGCAGAAAAAGACAGCGACGGAACGCTGACGATCAACTTCGCTAAGAACGGCAATTTCAAGGTGGAACCCGGTCGCTATCAATTCACTCTGCAGGGTACCGGCGTGGCGAAGTACCGTCACAACTATCCGGCCAGCGTTCGTACAGGCGTCGAACAGCAGCGCATTGAAAAACTGGCTACGAAAATTGCAGCTGCCGCCGAGCAGGCGATGGTAGCCGTGGACAATGCGAAGAAAGCGCTGGAGGTCGCCGCGCAGAATCTGGCATCGGCCGGTGATGACGATGCGAAAGCACGCTTAAGACCTGCAGCGGACGACGCCAAAGCGGCCCTGGTCGCGGCCGAAGTCGTGGCGAAGCAGGCGGCGGGAAGAGTGATGGCAGTCGAAAAAGCGAAGACGGTCATCGTCAAAGTTGCCAAAGCCGCTGCAGCAAAGGCCGTCGAAAAGAACACCAAGTTCGCCGCCTGGTCCGACCTGATCACAATTGTCGTGACCGAATCAGCGAAGGAATAGCACTGGCTCACCGCCTGAACAACGGGAACCTGGCGTCTTCCGGCTCCTGGAAGAATTCGGCTATGACTGCGAACGATCGGGTTACGCGCCTTCGCGTTGTGAGGAAACCCGGGCGTCAGGTGTCGCCGGAATGTTGTAGACTTCGTCTGAATAATAGGACACGATGTGATCGACAACGTCACGCATCGAAACTACGGCGACCGGTACTCCGTCTTCGTCCAGGATTGGCACGTGTCGAAAGCCACCAACGGTCATCTTGTTCAGGGCAAACACGATTTCATCATCAAACAGCAGACACTCCGGGTCCGCTGTCATGACATCGACAATCGAAGTGTCCGTGGGCACGAGTCCCTGAGCCACCACTCGCGTCAGCACATCGCGTTCGCTGAACAGTCCGATGAGCTTGTTGTCCTCAACGATCAGAATGGCACCCATGCGATGCTGAATCATTGTCTTCACGGCGTCATCCACTGTCGCCGAGCGATCGAGAGCGACGATTGTGTGGTGCAGTCCGGAAAGCTGCCGAATCGAGCCGTGCACGATTTCGGCGTCCGGATCACTCATCCGTTCGTTGGCGATTCGCTCTTCTTCTTCGATACCGTCGCTGGACATAAGATGGGTCTCCTGATGATGCGAAGCCCCATTTTTATAACCTGGATCCTGTCAACTAACAATGCTATCCACCACCTGACCCTCGTTTGTGGGCCCGATCAGCCGGTTGTCGAGTCCCTGGTAGCTATAGCTGAAACGGTGAGGATCGAGGCCCAGCAGGTGCAAAATCGTTGCCTGCAGGTCTCGAATGCCAACCGGGTTTTCGGCGATATAGTAGCCAATATCGTCGGTCTGACCGTACGCCAGTCCTTTTTTGACGCCGCCGCCCGCCAGCCACATGGTGTAAGCGTAGGGATGGTGGTCACGACCGATAAAGCCCTTTTTCAGCTCCTTGTTGACATTGTTCTGCATCATCGGAGTGCGACCGAATTCGCCGCCCCAGACGACCAGGGTCGATTCCAGCAGGCCTCGCTGCTTCAGATCCTTCAGCAATCCGGCCACGGCGCGGTCAATCTGACGCGCTTTGATCGGCAGCGTCCCATCGATGGATTCGCCCGGCGAACTGCCGTGATGGTCCCAGCCCCAGTCGTACAGCTGTACGAAACGAACGCCCTTTTCCACCAGACGTCGCGCCAGCAGGCAGTTGTTGGCGAACGTTGGATCGTCGCCCTTGTACAGAGCTCGTGGATCGTCTGCGGATTCTGCTTTGGAAACAAATCCCGGGACCGCACCGTACAAATCGAGAATGTGTTTCGGTTCGTTGCCGATGTCCATGACTTCCGGAACCGCCACCTGCATACGATACGCCAATTCGTATTGTGCGATTCGTGTCTGAGTCTCGTCGTCCCGAATCCGTTCGTATTGAATCTCATTGAGCTCGCGCAACGTGTTCAGCGTCTTGCGGCGGAGTCCACGACTGATGCCTTTGGGATCGGACAGATAAAGGACCGGGTCGCCGGATGTGCGGCACTGGACGCCCTGGTAGACTGTCGGTAGAAAACCTGATCCCCACAGCGATTTTCCGGCGCTGGGAGTTTTCCCGCCGGAAGCAAGCACCACAAAACCTGGCAGGTCTTTGTTTTCGCTGCCCAGTCCCCAGGTGACCCATGATCCCATGGACGGATTTCCCAGCCGCGGCTGGCCGGTATGCAGCAATAACTGAGCGGGCGAGTGATTGAACTGGTCGGTGTTGACCGTGCGAATGATGCACGCTTCGTCAGCAATGGACGAGAATTCCGGAAACAACTCGCTGATCCACTGCCCGGCGTCGCCTCGCTGTCGAAACCGAAACTGTCCGGCCAGCATCTTTGGCACACCACGAATAAAGGCGAAGCGTTTTCCTTCCAGGTATTCCTGCGGGCATGCCTTGTCGTGGTATTTCTTCAACTCCGGTTTGTGTTCAAACAACTCCAGCTGCGACGGCGAACCGGCCATGTGCAAATAAATCACGGCCTTGGCCTTTGCACTTCGCATTGGCATCGCTGCCGCCATCGGATTGTCCGCGGTGCGCACGCCAGCCGCTGCCGTTGTCGGGCTGTTGAGGCTCTGCAACGCGATGGCACCCAGACCGACTCCGGCGGTGCTTAGCAGGTGGCGGCGAGTTTGCAGGCCGAGCTGCTGGTGGAGGTGATTCATTGAACTGATCTCTGTCGGATTCGCTTATGGTCTCATCAATGTTTCATCGAGATTCAAAACAACACCGGCAACAACCGTCAACGCGGCCAGATTGATAGACTCTTCCTGTGCAGTATTACTCAGACCTGCAGCCTTCAATAAATCCGTGGCAGCCGCAGAATCAGCCCGAAACTCCGCCAGAGATTCGTTGAACAACTGCGACAACTTCGAGAGCTCAGTTGCCGATGCCGGGCGAATCAGCGTTTGGCGGAACATGGCGTTCAGCCCGGCGTCGCCTTTGATTGCACTTACGGTTTGTGCCAGTGCCCCGGCAGCTTCCACGTACACCGGATCATTCAACGTTACCAAAGCCTGTAGCGGTGTGTTGGTCCGAATGCGGCGAATCTGACACACCTCGCGGCTTGTACTGTCAAAGGTGATCATGGATGGATACGGGCTCGTTCGGCGCAGGAACGTGTACAGTCCCCGACGATACCGATCTTCTCCGGTTGGCGTCTTCCACTTGAGCTTGCTGTATGTCGTACGCCAGAGCCCACCGGGCTGAGGCGGCATCACAGACGGGCCCCCAATTTTTTCTGACAGTAACCCGGATATGGCTAACGCCTGATCACGGACAGTTTCGGCAGACAGACGAAAACGCGGCCCCCGACTAAAACAGCGATTCTGCGGGTCCAGCTCGCGCGAGGCATCAGTAACGACCGCGCTCTGCTGATAGGTGGCGGACATCACGATTGTTTTGCATAGCTGCTTCAGCGACCACTGGTGTGTGTCGCGAAATTCAATAGCCAGCCAATCGAGCAACTCCGGATGGCTCGGTGGCATTCCCTGAGTCCCGAAGTCTTCTTCCGTTTCGACGATGCCTGTGCCAAAGAATCGGCTCCAAATGCGATTCGCGGCCACTCGTGCGGTCAACGGATTGTTTTCAGACATAAGCCACGTCGCCACGTCCAGTCTGTCGGGCGACTCGTCGGCAGGAATCGCACCGAATGTTGACGGAAACGCAGCATCCACTTTGTCGCCACTTTCCAGAAAATTGCCACGTACGTGCACGAAGGTTTCCCTACGTTTATTGGCGGGCAGTTCTCGCATGATCGGTGTTTCCGTTATCGACTTTTTTAGTTCCCCGAGTTTTTTTTCTGTGGCGGTGATTTGTTTTGCAACAGGAGACGATTGCGCAGGCGTCGTGAGATCAGCTTCTGCGGCAGGTTGTTGCTGTTGCGCCGTTTTCAACTCCGCCAGCTTTGACATCAGTTGTGTTTGCTGTCTTTTCTGTGCGGCGGTTGGTGTCGCGAAGCGTGGTTGATCGTCCGGACGATCCGCATCTTCGGTCTGATTGAATAACGCCATGAAACGGTAGTATTCATGCTGACTGATGGGATCGTATTTGTGCGAATGACACTTGGCACAGCCCATCGTCAGTCCCATCCAGACCTGAATTGTCGTGTCGACTCGATCCTTCACTGCAGCGATGCGGAATTCTTCATTGTCCGTACCGCCCTCGTCGTTGGTCATGGTGTTGCGGTGAAAGGCAGTGGCCAGAACCTGTTCAGTGGTGGGACTTTCGAACAAGTCGCCGGCGATCTGTTCGGCGGTAAACTGATCGTACGGCATATCATTGTTGAAGGCTTCGATTACCCAATCACGGTATCGCCAGATATTTCGAGGCTGGTCTTTTTCATAGCCCTTGGTGTCGGCATATCGAGCAAGGTCCAGCCACATCGTGGCCCAGTGTTCACCAAACTTCGGCGACCGCAGCAGTTCATCCACGATGGATTCGAAGGCTTCCGCAGACGAACTCAATGCGAATCTGTCGGCGGCTTCCGGAGTTGGAGGCAGACCGGTCAGATCCAGGTAGACTCTGCGAATCAGGGTGTACGGATCAGCCTGTGGCGATGGCGTCAGCTGTTTTTTGTACAGGTTTTCCAGCACAAACCGGTCAATGTCGCTGCGGCTCCATTCGTCGTTGGCGACGGTGTGTGGTTTTGGACGAACCGGCGGAACGAAGGACCAGTGAGTTTCATGCTTCGCTCCTGCAGCGATCCACTGCCGCAGCGTCTCGATCTGAGTTTTCGTCAGGGCATGCCCGGAATCGTGCGGTGGCATCACTAAATCGGGATCGGAACTGGTCACGCGATGTATCAGTTCACTCCTGGCGGGTTCGCCCGGGACGATGGCTTTCACTGCGGCAGAGTCCTTCTCTGCTGTATCCGCAGGCACATCCAATCGCAGTTCTGCCTCCCGGGATCCTTCATCCGCGCCATGACACGCAAAGCAGTTTTTCGCCAGGATAGGCCGCACATCTGTGGAATAGCGTGGAGATTCATCTGCCGAGCTATACGCCGAGCAGACAATCAGCAGGCTTAAACAATTGCACAGAATTCGTCGCATTGCTCTGTATTCAGGGCTGGGAATCGTAAGGTGACAGAGAATCATTCTATCCAGCGTCTCCGTCAACGCGAGTAACTGCCAGTTCTCTGCAAACACTCAAAGCAGAAGATCTGTACGACGGCTCACTGCCAACGACCGGCAGTGCGGCGTAGTGTATTCAGCTGCTGCTGCTGTCCTGTCAGGGGAATCAGAAGTTTGTCGCCAGTGGTCTACAACAAAATGGTCACGAACCTGCTGGTCGTTGTGTGGCTGACGTCCATCGTTGCTGTTCTGCGCGCTGAGCCTGTGTTGGCGGCAGCTGTGGGTTCCGGTCATTCGATATGCGGGCCCTGGGGCTGCGGACCGCCGCTCAGTTCACTGCTGGTCTGGCACAGCTTTGTAACGATCCTGTTGGTGCCACCAGCGATCATCGCTGCAAAGAAACGGCCGGACTTCGCCGTCCATTGGGCCGGATTGCTGATGATCGTGGTCGGTCTGGCAGCAGCGACCTTCGCGGTGACCAACCTGGCGATGTGGTGGAATTCCGCAAACGATGTTGCACGTGGCTATATCGTCCATCGTGCGCTGTTTTCACTGGTGGCGTTCACTGACGCGCCGATCGTACCTGCGACTCTGACGGCTGCAATCTACTGGTGGATGGGTCGACGGCATCCGCGTACCAAAGACGCCGATGTACTATCGACGAATGACGACCTTCGAGCCGGGGCCAAGCAGGTTGAAGACTTCAGTGATGTCGCCATCGGCAAGATGGATACAGCCCTGTGACGTTTCTCTGCCAATCGATTCCGGGTCGATCGTTCCGTGGATGCCGATGTGCTCACCCAGGCCAATCCAGTACTCGCCGAGTGGATTTTGCGGGTTGTCTGCTGCAACAGTTTGACCATTGGGCTGAACCCACGTTGGATTCTCTCGCTTGGTCTGAACAGTGAATTCTCCGACGGGCGTGCCCTGATCTTTGCCGACACCAATGCGGTATCGATGAACGTACCAGCCATGGGCATGGATCGTCATTTCGAAACTGTTCAAATCCACGACAGCACCAAACGGTCCATTCAGGACCTTCAGTTTTTGCCCTGCCTGCAGTGTTTCGGGATTCGTGCTGTTCAGGCGCGCCAGGTACTGCCACGGCACCTGATACTTCTGAGCGATGCTTTCCAGTGTGTCGCCGAATTCCACGAAGTATGGTTCTGCAA
>JBDONA010000266.1:0-33760 GCA_039831575.1 Fuerstiella sp.
GCGTTGAAATCGTTAATGCCAATCACCGTGCCGTAGAGCTTGGTGACATGGTCCAGTTCAATCAGGTAGTCAGAAGTCATATATGCAGTCACGCTCGCAACGGTGCGGACACCTTCTGGTAGATAACAGCAAAGCAAATCACACACAGAGCAATAACAAAGGCAATCTGAGTGTCGACGTGAGGTGAAAAGCTCGGTATTCCGAGAATGGCTACGGACAGATCGCTGTACAACAGAAACAGGAACGACACGCGCAGTACCAGTTCGGATGTGTCACCGTTCAGGTTCTGCATGACCAGAAAGGCCGCCAGTCCGAAGATCCAGATCGCAAACCAGCCGAAGGTCGCAAAGCGGCTTTCCACCGTCATGGCTGAGAGCATTAACGCCAGCAGCGTAGTGGGCACAATCATCGCGGCCGAGGCGGCAATCGTCCTTAACGGCAGATCCCATGTATCGCTGACCACTGAGATGTCCGGAGAAAGCAACACGGCAAAAACGTACAGCAGCAACTGCGGAAGCGTGCAGGTCAGCAACAGATAACAGAACACCGTGGCGCACTTGCCGCAGATGTACTGGACTCGAGTGAGCGGTCGGGAAAAGTACAACAGGAAGGCTCGGGACCTGACATCCTGAGAAATCAACGACGGCGCAAGCAGCCCCACAACCACGACCATGCCGATCGACTGCGATCTCTGCAGTTGCAGCATGACGGACTTCCAGAACAGAGGTCGCACAGCAGTCAGCAACGCTTCACGGTCATCACCGTTAAGTCCATCAAGCGTCACCTGCACGACGGGCAGCATTTCAGCGGGAAGCAACAGGCGGAGCAATTGCCGCATACCATCCGCGTTGGTCTGGCTGTTGTTGGTCAGAACCTGCTCAAACAGAAAGATCAGCACACCGTAGACCAGGGGAGGCCCCCAGACCACAAACGCGATGCGGCGAAGCCAGAAACTCTGCCATGCGCGACGGATGCCAATACCGGCGACCACAGTCCAGCGACTGCTGCCTGATTCGCGCTCGCCTTCCCATTCACGATACCCGAGATTATGAATCGGCATCGCGTTTCTCCCCGACGGCTTTCAAGAACACTTCCTCCAGTGAGGACTGCGACGAAATCATGTTTTGAACGGCGGCTCCACAGTCGTTGGCGGATTGCCAGAGTTGCTCCGAAATATCCGACGCTTTGCCGGCCACCTGCAGCGTACCGTCCGGCTGCACGTCAGCATTCAGTCCGCGCGATCGCAACGCGTCGCTCAGCGCCTGGCCGTCGCCGGAAAAGTCGACATTCACGGCAGGGTGCGGCGACTTCAGAAGCTCCTGCAATGGTGCCGAAAGACGCACCTGTCCGGCCGCCAGAATTGTCACTGAATCACACACAACCTTCACATCGGGCAGAATGTGCGTACACAGAATCACCGACTTGCCAAACTTCTTTGACAGAATACTAATGCGGTTCAGCATGGCCTCACGTTCTTCAGGATCCAGCCCCGACGTTGGCTCATCCAGAATCAACAGCTCCGGATCATGCACAATGGCCATTGCAAAACGGAGCTTCTGCCGCATTCCCGTGGAATATGTTTCGACTTTTCGATATCGCTCCTGCCCCATGCCGCAGAAGTCCAGAATCTCATGCCCCCGCCGCAATGCCTCCGTTCGTGGCAGACACGACAGTCGGGCGGCCACCTGCACAGATTCAATGCCGGACAACCCATGCATGTAGCAGTCATCTTCCGGCATGTAGCCGACTTTGGCGCGAACGGCGGCCGATTCTGTTGTGACGTTGTACCCCAGAACATGGCCTTCCCCGGATGTCACTCTCACAAGGCCCAGCAACACTTTAATCAGCGTGCTTTTGCCTGCACCGTTGGGACCCAGCAGCCCGGTGATGCCGTCATCGATCGTCAGACTGACGCCGTCCAGCGCGCGAAATTTCCCGTAGTCCTTGGTCAGGTTTCGCAGTTCAATCAAAGAGGTCATAGGCAACACAAACTCACAACACACATACGGTCGGCCCGAATTGACCAGCCAGACTAGCGAAAACTTCCCGCCCAGGGAGCTGTGTGCACAAGACTCCGCATGCGCCACTCACGCAGTTCAGCCAGCATTTCCTGCTTCCTGTCAGCGTGGGCAGGATTGCTCCACAGATTCTTCACTTCGTCAGGGTCGTTGACCAGGTCGAACAGCTGACCTTCGTCTTCGTCAATGAAGTGGACCAGTTTCCATTCGTTGTCGCGTACCATGGTCATAAAGTCGGTGCCATCGAGAATTCCGTCCTTGCCGTGTTCGGCGTAGACGTAGTCTCTGGGCTCCCAGTCTTTTCCGTCCAGCGCCGGCAACAACGATTTTGCCTCCATCGTGGCCGGCACTTCGACCTCGGCAAGATCCAGGATGGCGGGCCCGATGTCCATTTGCTGACAGAGCCCTTCGATTCGTTTGTTGGCCTCAAATCGCCCAGGTGACCACACGATCAATGGCATTTTTGTAATAATGTCGTACATCGTCCACTTCTGACTGTGACCATGGTCCGTCAGACAGTCGCCGTGATCGCTGGTGAAGATCACCACGCTGTTTTCCAGGTAGCCCTTCTTTTCGAGCGAATCCAGAATCTCACCAATCTTGGTGTCGATCATCGTGACGTTCGCCAGATAGTACGCTCGTTGCCGGTGGCGTTCTTCCTGGGTCGGATTGTCTTTGTGCACGACGCTGTCGTGATCGATGTCAAAATTATGCTCACGGAGCACCTTGAAGGCCCGCGGTTGATTCTCCTTCTCTTCGTCGGTCACTTCCATGAGCGGCAGTTCTTTGCTCATGTACTTTTCCGCCTCTTCGGGCGTGGGATCATACGGTGGGTGAGGCCCCGGAAAACCGATCTGCAGAAACAGGGGCTGTTCCGGTTTGGGTTTTGTGTCAATCCACCAGGTCGCCATGTTTCCCACAAAATTGTCCGACTGCATGTCGGCGTCCTGTTCCCACAGAAATGCCCCCAGACAGTCTTTGTAGTCTTCGCGCTGGCGATACAGTTCGCGCTGTTGTTTGATCTGCCCGCGGGCATGCAGCGCCTTGTCCCATTCGTCGAAGTAGTAGCGTTCTTCCAGGTAACGGTCCTTGTTCTCCACCACGTAGCGTTCGTGAAATCCCATTGGCGTGTGGTAGGGATAGGTGTGCATCTTGCCAATATTGACACAGCGATAGCCGCTGTCTGCCAGCGACTCGATCCAGCCGTGCTGCCACGGATCGGCGTTTTTCAGAATGCCAGTGGTGTGCGGGTAGTATCCGGTAAACAGACTGGCACGCGATGGTGCACAGCTGGGGGCCGAAATGTGGCAATTGGTAAACGTCGTCCCTTCCCGCACAAGGCGATCCAGGTTGGGCGTGTCCATGTAGTCAAAACCAAGCTCGCGGATGGTATCGAAGCGCTGCTGATCGGTAATGATAAAAATGATGTTCGGACGGTCATCGGACATTTGCTGCGTTGATTTCACGAATAAACAATCGAGGCCATTGAGATTTGGCAGCATCTTCAAAGATGCAGGAACGTGTTGCAAGGCCGTCGCAGGTCAGTGACATGACTTTCGCCCGAAGCGACCGCGACGATCGGTCAGAAACAGCCGTGATGTCAGGGACCAGAGTCTTTGCACCCGCCAGAGGGAACCCAGGTCCGTGAGCTGGTGATCTGAATTTCATGCACTTCGTCCGCAGTGATGGGTTTATGAGGGTCAACCGGCGTCTTTTCCTGGTTATCCTCGACTTTCCGTGGACGGTACTGCGCGGCCAGCCCTTCTTCTCGGTGATTGCGAGCAACAGCGTTCCAGAAACCCAGATTCGGATCCTCGTTTCGAAAATACCGATACGAGGTCAACAGGCCAAGCATCAGCAGGGCCGTGGCCAGGACAGCCATCACGATCCAGTCGAAGGCACTGGAGGTAGCAGCCAGCCCCAGGAAAGAGCAGAGACCGGCCCCCAATCCCACGACAATGACGGTCGCCAGCATGCTGCCTGCGTCATCGTGACGATGAAATAACTTTTTGGCCATGGTGCCAGCCCCTTCTCAACCTCATTACTCTGCGATTACTGGTGCTGGACGTGCACAAATCGGAGTCCAGCCACAGCACGGCAGCTGCGAATCGCCGCTTTTCAACCAAATCGACTCTCTGAATGATACTCTTCCCATGAACTCCGAGAAGACAGAAAAAGTCTAACAAATCACACTGCTTCGTCGATCGTGGTCAGGGCCGTGGAAACGGCTTATCGATCGTTTGGGCTGTCCAGTCTGCTCGCAGACTGAGTCGAGACCCAGCGATCTTGAATTTCCGGGGTTCGCCCCAGCCGACATGCTGTTCTGTACTGCACAGCATGAATCACTGAGACGCCGTGACGCGGTCTTAAATCGACGACGATCAAATTCAGCAGGGGCCAGGTGTTAAACGCCGAATCCGGCAGTGTTTGGAAGTGCTCATTCCGCGCCAAAGAGGCTCAGGACTTCCTGTTCTGAATTCTTCGGCACCATCAGAACCACGGTATCGCCCGCCTGCAGCTGATCGTTGGCGTGCGGAACCGTCACATAGTCCTTGCGTTCAATGGCCGCCACCAGACAGTTGGGCAGGTGCAGTTCCTGAAGATTCGACTTGGTTGCCGGAACGTCTTCCCTGACTTCCACCTCCCAGACCTCGGCGAATCCGCCGGCGATGGAGGATCTTTTCAGCACGGGACCTTTCGCGACCAGACCCACAATCTGTCTGGCCATGGCTTCGCGGGGACTGACGGCGACATCGATGCCAAGACGTTCCAGCACATTGGCGTAATCAGGGCTGCGCACGATGGTCAACAAACGGCGACACCCCAGTTCCTTGGCCTCTACGCCACAAACAATGTTTTCTTCATCCCGACCGGTGCAGGCCACGAAGACATCACTCTTCCCGACACGAGCTTCTTCCAGGTCTGCTTTGCTTTTTACGTCCGCATGCAGAACCGAGCAGTTCGGTAACCGTTCCGCAATGAAATCACATCGATCGACGTCGCTTTCCAACACGGTGACGCGACATCGAGTACGCTCCAGCAGACGTGCAAGGTTCAAACCAATTTCACCGCCTCCGGCGATCACAACCCGTTGCCGCTCGGTCGAGCGATCGGCGAATTGTCCGGCAACTTTTTCCAGTTCGCCCTGTGCGCCAATTAAGGTGACGTAGTCACCACTTTGCACTGCGTCGTCTGCTCCAGGGATAATGGACCGGTCGTTGCCGCTGATCAATCCCATCCGCACTGTGATTGGCAGCTTTAACTGTTTCAACGGAATCCCGATGGCCCGCGCCTTCGGTCCCACATGTATGCCATGCACCTCGACACCACCGCGAACAAAGTTTTCGACAGCCAGCACGGACGAACTGCGAATGTGTCTTGCCAGTTCCAGCGCCGTCAGATGCTCCAGACTGATCAGGCGGTCAACGTTGAAGTGCCGTTGATAGTCGAACGTGCTGTTGTCACGAAAGATTGGATTAAACACTCGCGCGACGCTGCGGGACGCTCCCATTTCACGGGCAATGCTGGCGCTGACAAGATTGACTTCGTCGCGACTGGTCACGGCCAGACACAAATCGGCTAATTGAATCCCGGCCTGAAACAGTCGAGCAACGTCAAATGCCGATCCGCAAACGGTCTGCACGTCCAATTGCTCTTCCACTCGACGCAGAACAGACGCCTGTTCGTCCACCACGCAGACATTGACGCCCCCGTTGCAAAGCAATTCTGCAACTGTGCGGCCGACAGTACCGGCTCCCAGCACAACCACATTCATTGTGACAACCCTGTTGAGTTCAACAGCTCTGCTGCTTCCACCGCAAAATACGTCAGAATTCCGTCTGCACCGGCGCGTTTGAACGCCAGCAGGCTTTCCAGAATGGACTTTTCCCGATCAAGCCAGCCATTCTGAATGGCGGCCGACAACATGGCGAACTCTCCGCTCACCTGATAGGCGAAGGTCGGGACCGCGAACGTGGCTTTCACTCGTTGCACGACATCCAGATACGGCATACCGGGCTTGACCATCACCATGTCGGCCCCCTCTGCGATGTCCAGGCGTACTTCGCGAAGTGCCTCGTCAGTATTGGCCGGATCCATCTGATAGGTCCGCTTGTCACCGCCACCGAGACTTCCGGCAGACCCGACGGCATCCCGGAACGGCCCGTAGAATGCAGACGCATACTTCGCCGCGTACGACATAATCTGCACATTCCTGTGGCCCGCCGCATCCAACGCACTTCGAATCACACCGATGCGGCCATCCATCATGTCTGATGGCGCAATAATGTCGCACCCGGCATCGGCCTGAACGACAGCCTGCTTCGTCAGCACGTCCATGCTTTCGTCGTTGGCCACATAGCCATCCCTGACCACTCCGTCCTGACCGTGAGTTGTGTAGGGATCCAGAGCCACATCGGCAATCAGTCCGATGTTGTGGCCCGCAGTCCTGATCGCTTTCAATGTCCGGCAAATCAGGTTCTCCGGATTGAACGCTTCGTCACCGTCTGCCGTTTTCTTCTCTGCCGGCGTGACCGAAAAGATGGCGACCGCCGGAATTCCAAGCTCCGCCGCCCGCCCCACATATTCAACAAGACGTTCAACGCTGTAACGATTCACACCAGGCATGGACGCAACAGCTTCAACGACACCAGTGTCTTCCGTGACGAATACAGGCAAAATCAAATCGTCGACAGTAAGGTGATTCTCCCGGACCAGACGACGACTCCAGTCCGTCCGACGATTTCGTCGCATTCGAACTGACGGAAATTCTCCGTAAGCGGAGATGGAATTACTCATTCTGAAAAGTCCCGACTTAGTCCGCGGTCAAAGTTTATGCTCAAAGTGTCCCCTGCCGCACTCCACACTGTCTGTCGGTGGACGCGACACGGTGTACACCAGTTATTCACATCAGGGCTGACATCTGCCACTGTACCAGATGAAGTCCGTGCACAAGGTGCGGTGTGGAAAGATCGCCGTGAGTTCGCAAAATCCCGCTTCTCAGGAAACCCGTGGAAGACGAATTCGTGCGGAACGATGCCGTCAAACCAGGCGTTGTCGAAACCGCAACCGCGGCGAAGGCGAACATCGGCTGACTGCTGTCGAACATCGGCCGCAATTAATAATCACCAAAGTGCGTTTCAGAGCGGACGGGGCACGGCCGAACTATAATTTCAGTCGCGTTAGTTTCCTTGCGTGGTGTCGAAGATCGGGAGTCCTGACTCGGTCGCACTTGGGCGTGAGGTGACAATAATCTTCTTTGCCTCCTCATTAATACTCATGACCATCATGTCACGGTATTCCGGGTTGGTAATGATAGCATTCAGCGTCTTCAGAACCGTCGCCTCTCCGAAGTCGTAGTTTTGTTTCATATTCTGCGTGAGCGCCGCCTTCTTGAGACCGTCGCCGTCGATTTCGATCGTCGTCTGAATTTCGTCCGCGATGTAGGTCAAAGCCTCCTGTAGTGGCATATTGCGGAAGTCGACATAGATCATCATCTGCAAACGATCCACGATTAACTCGGGCAAAACCTTCCCGGTCGCGATAGCCGGGGCAGGGCCATCGAAGTCCGTGACAACGGATTGATTCCAGGTAAACAACGAAGCTGCCGCAAGGTTCGCGGCAGCTTTGTCCGGCAGTAATGTAATCATTCGCACATACGATGGCCCCACGAAAGTGGAAGTGCCCAGCACTGTCCCCTGCATCATCGCCGGAAATCGCCCGATCATTTCGCGATAGCCTTTTGTTGAAGGTCTCATGAAACGGGCAGTCGCCTGAAGCAATTCGGGAAGTTTTTCCATCTGCACTTTGATGTGACGCTCAGCCCGCAATGCAGAACTCTCGTTGTTGGGGTGCAGCAATGTTTCCATGAACAATTCGGAACCAAGATGAAGGCTCCAGCCGATGGTCTGTACGTCTTTGCCAAACCACAGGACAAACTCGTCTGCAAAGTCCTGCATCTGTTCCCGAAAAATGTATTCACGATGTGTGTCGATGTTCATCAAATCAAACACCAACGTCATCTGACGACGGCGATCCGATTCCCGCAGCAGGACTTCGATATCCACGGGAGCCTGCGCCGCGTACTTTCTGGCATCCGAGAGTGCATCGGACATGGTAATGGGGGCGACGGCAAAGGTCTTTGCATCAATCAGCAGGTAGCTGAAAGGATCTGATTCAAACACCTGCCCGTCCAGATCCGAACGACGCGTTCCTCGAAACCGATTCAGTTGCAGATCGGATTGTGTCTGTTCACTTCGAAGTCGCACAACAGCCGCCACTTCGGGTGGTGAGGTACGAGGGCCGAAGTTCACCGCAAACGTCAGCTCTTCAATTTCCTGCGGCTCGAACCGCGTAATGTCTCGTATCTGCTGCGCCAGCCACAGACCAAGGTCACCAAGCGTTGCGACAAACTCGGCATTCTTTCGGTCAACACTCCAGATTTCCGAAGGCCGCAGATGCAAAATCAGGTGTGGTGTGAACGGCAAATAGTCGAGTGGAATCGCGGAGCCCGATGTGGGGCTGAGAGCCTTTGCATTGGCGTTGGCACTGGCGAGGACCCGTTTCTCCTGCTGCCATGCTTCATTCACCTTTGGCTTTTGATTTGTGGCTGCCTGTTCAGCAGCTAACTTTGCGTCGTTGTTCCGCGGCCACCACACACCAATCATGCTGCCCACGAACAGGAGAGTGCCAAGCACTACAACCATGGTTTCGCCACGGCTTTTTCGTTTGCCACGGTTTCGCACGCGACTGGCCGCGTTGCCTGTGACAGTCGCCGGAGAAACCGTGTCGACAGGTTCGGATTCGCTGCTGTTACCGGAGGACGAAACTGCGGACTGCGCCACAGAAGAAAAGTCGAACGGATCCGGGTCAGCCGCACCAGCCGAATCAGGCGTCGGAAAAGATGTCGACGGTACATCGTGCGCCGGGGGCGGTGAATCCGGCACCCATTTCGCTGATGTACCGACCATGGGTTCCGCTGGCCGTTCCGGGACGTCCGCCTCCAGCAGCGTCAATTCCACTTCATCCGGTTCCGTCAGGATAAAGCGGTGCTGGCAGCGCGGGCATTTCCCCTTCCGCCCCAGCAGCTTTCGGTCCGGCAATTCGAGGTCGGCAGAGCACTTTGGACAGGAAATTGTAACCGTTGCCATTGCAGTACCTGGAGTGTCAGAACGCAGAAGATCTGGTTTTCATGAACCGTTGACGTTGGCGTTGCCGGAATCACGAAATTTCCCGCAACACAGGCAGAAGCCATTGACGCCCCCCCGACCTCGTCCAACAGGGCTAACCTGCTTCCGAGACATGAGAACTCACCTCGACCGTTCCAGAGTCACGTGGTGAGGCGAGCATCTTTCCGAATTTTAGCGTACGACACGGCTATCGGAAACGTTCATCTGAAAATGGAGGCAGATCTTCCGGTCCGTCAGCGGCAGGCATAGTCTCAAGCAACGCCTCCGCCAACTGAAAATCTTCTTTCGTGGTGATCTTGATATTCATCGGCCAACCGGAATGGACGTGCACTGGTTGACCATAAGCCTCCACAATTGATGCATCGTCCGTGAATGCCGCCAGGTCGTCCGCCGAGTCAAACGCCTGTTGCAGCAGGGTTCTGCGGAAGACCTGCGGCGTTTGTGCCAGGACCAGTCCGCTGCGATCGACCGTTCGCTGAATGGTATTCCCCGCAACAGCCTTTACCGTGCTACTGACCGGAACGCCTGGAATCACCGCGTCATGCTCCACCGCCGCTGCGAAAATCTCTGTCACCCATGTTTCGGTCAACAATGGTCGAGCCGCATCGTGAATGGCGACAAAGTCGGCCTCCTGAGACAGTGAGTTGATTCCGTTCAACACACTCTCAGCACGACATGCGCCGCCCTCTGTAATGGTGATATTCACGAAGGCCAGGTTTGCCCGAAACCGTTCCCGAAACTCATCAATGTCATCTGGGGACAAAACCAGAACGACCTCTGAAACGTCGTCCCGGTTCAGAAAGTGCTCGGCGGTCCGCAACCAGACAGCACGTCCCTTCAATTCGACAAAGGGTTTTTTGCGTGAGAATCCGGTGAATCTCCGACTCTCGCCGGCAGCAGGCAGAATGACGGCAAATTTTGACATATCAACCGATCAGAACCACCACATGTTCCGCTGGACAAATTCCACAATATCGCCAAACAGCCAGAAGGCCAGCGTGCAGTCACTACAGTAAATGCGAACGGAAACCTCAGACCCAATTTGACGAGTCGGCATCTCAGTGCCTTCCGTGCCCTCTGCGATCAGTTCGAAGGCAGTTCCCAGTTCCGAATCTGTTGTCGAACGTGTCGCGATCGTAGTGAGTCGGCATTTGAATTTGGACTCCGGCAGACTGACCATCGTGAAATCACATTCCAGCATGCCATCACCACCGTTAGCTTTGTCCTCCTCAATCGCCCGCAGCAGATGCCCCATACGTTTCTCTTCGACCAACAGCTCCATGTGCCACGGGCCGTTGTCGTTCATCACGTCAAACAGATGATCGCCCTGTCGGACGGGACGGTCCTGCAGAACTTCCATGCGTTTGAAGTCCGGAATAACGCCGGTCGCGGGTGCTCGAACTTTCAGTTTCTTGTCTTTTCGTTCGAGTATTGTTGTCAGTTTATTCTGAGCGATCTTGTGGTCAGCAGCAATGGTCTCCAGTTCAATCTGCAGGCGATGAACCTCTTCTTTGTTCCTTAACTGCTCAGCAGATTTCTTCGCGTTGCTGGCAATTTTCTCGAGCTCGACCTGCTTAGCGATTTCCGTTTTGGCGTTGCTGATATCCTCCTCAATCTCGTCGTTGTAGAGCGTCATCAGCACAGCCTGCTGTTCCACGCGGAGCTCGCCACTGTCGTCGGGGACAATATGAATGTTAATGATTTCGCCGTCCCACAGGGCGAACACAGCGTGTTGCTGGATCGGCATTAATTTGCCGTCGGCATCCACAGGGTATGGCAACCTGATCATGGTCATGGCTGCCACGATTCCGGCGATCACCGCCAGCACCATCGTCGTAATGGCCAGTTTGCGACCCTGAAACCACTCTTTAACTCGCCCCAACAGCTTGAAGAAAGAACGTCCAAAGATTCGACCGTGAAGTCGCGAATTCCATAACGCTGCACCGATGTGGTCGGCCAGCAACTCTGCTCGCTGCTCCAATTGGGGGACAGGTTCAGATTCCGCGACTTGTTCAATCACAATGCAGCCGATCGCCCTGGGACGCTTCTTTCTGCGTTTGAGTTCGGCCTCTTCTCCCTGTTCGCGAATCAACACTTCGTTTTCGAACATGGGGACGATCATGATCATCCGCGAGCCACTTTCCTGAACGAAATTGGCCAGCGGCTTCTCGATCTGAGGCGGCAGGTTTTCGATTTTCCCTGCGTACGTCAGCGTCTCGCCCATGTCGATCACGCGACGCGCGAGCCGTACCATCGACGTGATCAGATTGGCTCGGGCATTCACCGTAGACTGCCCACTCACCGCCCGAACCTTCACGCTGCGGCCCTTGCGAGTGATCACGCTCACCCGATCGCAACTTAGCAACGGTCGACCATCACTGGCAGAAGCATCAGCGACTTCCTGTTCTTCGAGTGATCTCTGAATTCGCAGCGTGAACTGCTCAAAATCTGTCCAGAACTGATTCTTCAGGTCATCGGTCAACGCCGTATTTCGGCGTTTGCCCTCGACATAACGCGATGCGTAGCCACACATTTGTTCTAGGAACTGCATGTAACCCGATCGAGCTTTCTCGGGCACATCCGCTCTCTGAAACAACTGCACGACACCAACGCATTCTTTCTCTTTGTGCAATGCCGATAGCACCATCACGTGCTCGGTAGGCAGATCCACACCCTGTCCGTGCACCAGCGTCTTTGCTTCACCCGTCTGCAGCACGTCAATCAGCAGTTTTTCATTGACCTGCATGGCCCCGGGGATCTCTTTCAGACCGGTCTGATCCAGATCGACGTCGGCTACAAGACCGAGTCTCCCCCCATCCTGCAACAGCCACACGGCACCACCTTTCGCTCCGATGGCGGACACAACGCGATTCAAAAACTCCTGAAAGAAGATATTGGGCGGAATGTCCTCACCCGACATTTTTTCAATCTCGCGGGCGAGGTGCATTACCTTCTCACGCACCCGCCGTAGATTCTCGTCCGATGATGCGTTTGGTTCTGTCATTTCTATCCCGAAGCGATGGCTGAACGCCAAATTTTGGTAACGAAGGAATGGTGCAGCCCATGATCGCCGTCCTGCCGGTTTCCTGCAGGTCAGACGAACAAAAACCCGCGATCCAACGGAAGTGTCGTGAAAACCAAACGTTACGTCGCGTCGGACTGCCATCGGAGTGTGACAAAGAACAATCGGCAGAGCAACATCGACCTGCAGGCCCGACGGTCAATTTCGGCGCCAGCGCGGAGATTTTGAACAGTTCGTTCTCACTGCCCTGCCTGGTTCCCCCAGATGGAACACGGGAAAACAGAATTCCTGACGAATCCCGTGTGCTTGGCAACATTCGCCCGTGCCGCCGGTGTGTGTCCATATTTCTGCAGCCGAGGACAGAGGCGCATCACACTCGCCGGAGCGTCCAGCCGCTCACGGTTCAGGAAAGCAGCGACTGGGCGGGTTCTGACCCGTGGTCGGCCAGAGGGATCGGTCGGCCGACATTGCTGAGATTCGTCGATTCGTGGTCCAGATTCAGGGCCTGGCAAACAGTCGCCATCAGGTTTTGCACGGTCATGGGATCATTCTTGACTTCCATCCCATCGTCAGATGTGCTGCCGAACGCCTGTCCCGTACTGACGCCTGCCCCGGCCAGAACAGTGCTCCAGCTTTTGGGCCAGTGGTCGCGACCTGTGTTGTCGTTGATCTTCGGTGTCCTGCCGAACTCACCCATCCACACAACCAACGTATCGTCCAGCAACCCACGCTGCTTCAGGTCGCTGATCAGGGTGGCATAGGCCGAATCAAGAACGCCACACAGGGAACTAACGGCTTCAAAGTTGTCCTGGTGAGTGTCCCAGCCCGCGCCTCCGCCAGCACCATTTGCATTACTGAGATTCACTTCCACAAAGGACACGCCGGTTTCAATCAACCGGCGAGCCAGCAGGCAGCCCTGACCGAATGGATTCCGACCGTAGGAATCACGGAGCACTTCGTCTTCTGTGTCCAGATTAAAGGCTGCCACGGCACCGGACTCCATCATGCGAATGGCCTGCTGGTAAGACTGCACATGACTGCGACCAGGACTTCCCGGATGCTGCTTCAGAAAATCATGTTCCAGGGAAGTGAGTAGCTGCAGACGTGCGTCCGCCTGAGCTGACGAAACCCGCTCGGACCGCTTCAAATTGCTCACTTCAAACGAAACCTCTTGAGATTCATCCGGCCCCGTCATCTGTGACTCCACAACCAGCGGGGACCATGCTGGCCCGAGAAAACCCGGTCCATACGCTGCCGGACTGAAAGCCTGAAACGGATTGACGCTCACAAAGGCGGGCAGATCACACTCTTTGTTCAACAGTTCCTTGCTCAAAAACGACCCAACGGTCGGGTATCTGATGGGTCCCTGAGGCAAATACCCGGTATGCATAAAGTAAGTGGCTCGCGAATGGTCGCCTTCTTTTGTGGACATCGAACGAATCACAGCGAGCTGGTCCATGACCTGCGCTGTCTGCGGCAGATTTTCGCTGATTCGGATGCCGGGCACGCTGGTTTCGATAGACTGCGTGGGACCTCCGTTTTCGTGCCCTTCTTTCGGATCGAATGTTTCCATCTGGCTGGGGCCACCTGACATCCACAGCAGAATACACTTGCGATGTTTCTTCGTTTCCGACTGACCAGCCCGAGCTGCAATCGTGGACAACCACCCCGAGGCTGACGCTCCCAGCAGACTCAGCCCAGCGTACTTTCCAAAGTCACGGCGATTTATTGTGCGGTGCATCTGACGACTTTCAAACGTATAAAATGAAGAGCGACTTACAGCGAATTTCGCTGACTCATGGCCGCGGTTCACGAATTTCGATAGTAGAACGGCTGCCCCCACGAGCCCGAACCGGTTTCGTCATTTCCTAAACTGCTCTAGTGGTTCAACAGGAACTCGCTGCTGTTCAGTAGTGCCCAGAACACGTCCGACAGAGCGGCCTGAGAATTTTCAGCAGCACCACCGGACGAAAGGTATTCTCCGAAACGCCGTTGTTCCTCCGCCGAGGGACGCCGACTTAACGCAGCCAGAAACAACGTTTCGAGTTTTTGCTCATCGGACATCGCGGGAAACTCTGAGATCGCACGCAAAGTCTGACTGTCATCGACGCTGGTCGCGACATTGATAAAGTCACCGTTCATCATTGCCAATGCCTGCAGAATCGTGGTTTCACGCTCCAGAGGAGACTCGACGTTGTTTCGAAACAAATCCAGGAATCTGGCGCGAGGTGAGTTCATGTCGATAACGAACGGGTTGTCACTGCGGTAGGGCTGGTAAAACCCAACCGCTTCGGCGACGCTGTCGAAGAATTGTTCTGGCGTCAGCCCCCGCAACGCCGCTCGGGCAAAGTGCGATGGTTCTGCCTGAGACGCATGTGTTTGACGACCACTAAGCTGGTAGACCTTCGTCACCGTAATAACTCGCACGACATGTTTCACATCAAACCCGCTCGACACAAATTCCTCAGCCAGCAGATCCAGCACCTGTGGGTGCGATGGGGGGTTGCCTTCAGAAAAATCGTCCACCGGATCAACGATGCCGCGCCCGAAGAACTGGGCCCACAGGCGGTTCACGGCCATTTTTGCAAAGTAGGGATTTTCAGAATCGACAACCCAGTCCGCCAGCATTTGCCGCGACGTTTTTGATTCATCTGCCCAGTTGGGTTTAAGACCGGTTAAATAAACGGCGGGTACGACATCCTCAGTCCCCGGTATGTTGATCGTCCTGGCGTCCGTCTTCTCCGTCATGTTTTGCATCATGGCGGGATTGTCAGCGTCTTCACCGTCGGGTCGGCTGAAGCCGGAATAGAAGGCCGCCAGGTTCCAGAACTGATTTTGGCTCCACTTGTCAAACGGGTGGTCGTGACACTGAGCGCAATCCAGGCGAACCCCAAGAAAGGCACGTGCCGTGCCAGACGCAAGATTCTCCGGCTTCAATTCGCGGACAAGGAAGAACGCATCGGGACTGGTCGTCGCCGACAGGGCAGCACCGTTGCTGACGTTCAATTCCGTCGTGATAATGTCGCGCACGATCTGATCATAGGGGCGGCCTTCTGAAATATGCTGCCACAACCAGGCTTCGAATCCAGGAATGAGGGCTCGAAACTGCGGCTGGCTGTTTGCCTGAGGAATCAAAGCGTTCCGCAGGGAGGTGGTGAAGTGTCGTACAGACGCAGGGCTATCCAGCAGCAGGTCAACGACGCGGGAACGTTTGTCCGTTGACTGATCCGCCAGAAATTCCCGAACTTCTGACACCGCAGGAATTCGCCCTGCCAGATCCAGATACAGACGGCGAAGATACTCGGCATCGCTGGCGGTGCCGGCCGGTGTAACTTCTTCTCTGTCCCACGCCGCGTGAAACAGCCGATCGATCTCAACTGCAGTTTCGTGGGGAGGGTCGGCTGCCCCCAGAGTGTTTCCCGCCGCGACGAAAATGGCACCAAGCAATACGTACCGCACGATCGCATCCTTTTGAAGTGGCTGTTGGCAACGGCGTCAGACGAACACTGAGCGTAGTTTCCCATGGGTTACCTGACAGGATCACGCAATCAGGCACATTTGTCCAGATTTCTGCACGGAAACAGAAGGAAAACAGTCCGAGCGTCGATTGTGCGTGTCGTCACCGGCGGTGTGCTGGTTTATTTCTCTACAGATACGCACCGAATTGTCAGTCGCCACGGCAAACGATAACCTTCGTCGATTGATGGCAATTCGCCCCACTTTCGTCCTTTGACCCCTGAAACTCTGCAAAATGACTCGAAAAGGTGAAATCTTTTCCGGACTCTCTGTCGCTCTCGTCACTCCATTTCATGCTGACGGATCATTAGACGAAGCAACGCTGCGCAAACTGGTCGACTTTCATGTCGAATCCGGTACCGACTGCGTTGTCCCCGTGGGCACCACCGGTGAGAGCCCAACGTTGACTCATGACGAACATCATCGCGTCATTGATATCGTCTGCAAACATGCCGACGGACGAATCAAAGTCATGGCCGGAACAGGGTCCAATTCCACGGCCGAGGCCATTCGCATGACTCAACACGCGAAGGACGCGGGAGCGACCGGTTCGTTGCAGGTGGCTCCGTATTACAACAAGCCGACTCAGGAAGGATTTTTCCAGCATTACAAGGCGATTGCCGACGCCGTTGACATCCCGCATGTCCTGTACAACATTCCCGGACGGTCTGCCAAAAACATTGAACCAGCCACAATCTGCCGTATCTCCGAAGCCTGTCCCAATATTGTCGCCGTCAAAGATGCAACGGGATCCATGGATCAGGCATCCCAGATTCTGGCCGCATCTGACCTGACGCTGTTGTCCGGGGACGACAGCATGACGTTGCCGCTGATGTCAATCGGCGGCAGTGGCGTAGTGTCCGTCGCCGGGAACATCATTCCTAAAGATGTGAAGGCTTTGGTGGATGCCTTTAACAATGGCGATATCGCCAAAGCGCAGGAGTGGCATCACAAACTGTTTCCGCTCTGTCGCGATATGCTCGGTCTGTCGACGAATCCCATTCCCATCAAGGTTGCCATGGCACTCACGGGAATAGACTGCGGGCCACTTCGCCTGCCCATGACGGACCTTTCCACGGATGATCTACAGTCACTGAAAGTCACGCTGAAAAACTACGGGTTGCTGTAACCAGGCACCCTCTTTCACAGTTGACTCAATTCACTGGCCGCCAGGATTCAAATCGCAGCAATGCTTCATGGGTGCCCCATGGATTTCCGGAACGCAGATTGATTGTCCGCCACCGAACCACACCTTGACGACGCAGGGTCCGACGCTCCGGCTTCCAACTTCCGGCGTGGCATCCTGCTGGCAATCGCCTCCGCCGTTGCCTATTCGGCCACAAATCTTGCGCTCCGGGGTCTGTCGGGGCGGCATGAGGATCTCGGCTGGGCAATCTGGGTATCCGCGATGAAGGCCCTGCCGACGGTTGTGGTGGCGACATGCCTGCTGGCACGCCGCGCCGCGCAGGGCAACGTGCTGTTTCCATCCACCAGAATCCTGCCAGTCCTGTTCATTTGCGCACTGGTGATGCAATTTGGCGGAAACCTGGGGTTTCAGGTGGCGCTTGGACATATCGGGCTGGCCATCACGGTTCCACTGGTCTTCGCGTTCATTATCTGCGCCGGCGCATTGCTGGGGCGAATGTTCCTGGGTGACACCCTTTCCCCTCGAACATACCTGTCCATGGCCATCATGACCGTCTCCATCATTCTGCTGTCCTGGGCAGCAACGCTGAACGCTCCGTCATCGGAAGCAAAACCCACAACGCTGGTGGCAGGCAGCATCTGGCTGGGAATTTTCATTGCCGTTGTCTCTGGTGTGTCCTACGGAATCAATGGAGTCGTGATCCGCAGCATCGGTCGTAAGACATTACCAATCGAATCGATGTTGATTGTCTACAGCTTAACGGGAGCCATTCTGCTGGGCATAATCGGCGCCTCAATGCTGGGCACCGAACGTCTGCTCGCTATCAAAGCACGAGATTGGCAATTGATGCTCACGGCAGGCGTCTTTAACGCAGTCGCCTTCTTCAGCATCAGTCACGCGCTGAAGCTGACCAACGTCACTCAGGTGAACCTCATCAACGCTTCACAAAATGCAATGTGTGCCGTTGGCGCCGTGCTGATGTTTGCCGAACCGTTGTCCCTGCCGATGGTTTCCGGAATTGTGCTTTCGATTGTCGGGTTGTTTGCCCTGGACAGAAAATAGCGACAACCCATCTCAGACGCCCGACAGGGTGCGGACACTCGTTTCCCCAGCGGCGCTGTGGCGAACAGCATACCGATGCCACTATCATTCCCATCATCGGCTGGTTTATGTGTGGGTCATCACCAGCCGAGTGGCTGCCGGAGGCAATGCAGTAAATCGGCACCCCGCCAGTCGCACATCTGAATTCCATCCGCAAAGGACTGATTAAACAATGCCGTTGAAGAAGCGACCGCCACGTTCCATTTTCCTGCCGTCTATACCCCGCCACGCAACACTGACCAGCCGCCTGTTGCTGATGCCAGCGTTGGCCTGCTGCATCGTCTCATCTGCGGACGCGTGGGCAGGCGATCCGACGTCACCCGTAGATCGAATTCACCATCTGGAACTTCTGACCGATGAGTTCGGCCTGGCGGATGGCCCGGCATGGGACGGGCGTTCCGCGCTGTACGTGCCTGATGTGAAGCAGTCGGTCATCAAACGCTTTCTTCCGGCCAGTAAAAGATGGAGCATCGTGCACAAGGGGACAGACCGATACAGCGCATCGATTTTCAGTCACGGGCGCTTGTTCGTCTCCAACAACTCTGCCGCAAAGATCGAAGCCTTCGCTGGCAACAATATCGCTGCGGGACCAAACCTCATCACGCTCCTCGACGACGACGACAAACCGCAAAAACGTCCTAACGATCTGGTCGTCGATCAGCACGGCGGTGTCTACGTGACACTCACCCGTCAGAACCAGGTGGTCTATGTTTCACCGGAAGGTACGTCAGCGGTAGTGACAGAAGCCGTAATCAGTCCGAATGGAATCACCATCTCACCGGACAACAGCACACTGTACGTCGCCGCCTATCGTCCAAAGAAGATTGTCGCCTTTGCGATCAACAAGCCCGGTCAGTTGGGCGACGGGAAAGACTTTGCCGCAATGGACGACGGCGAAGCGCTTGGCGCTGACGGCATGACCATCGACCGGGCGGGCAACGTTTACTGTGCTGGGGCCATCGACGTCTGGATCTGGGCGCCGGACTGCTCGACCGAATTAACTGCCCGACTCGCCCGATAAACTGCACGTTTGGCGATACCGACATGCGGACGCTGTACATCACTGGATTTGGCGGAGTCTATCGACAGAGAATGAGAATCTCCGGAGTCGCCCCCCAGCCTCGGCCCGTCCCTTCTGTGTCTGGCAGGTCGACGGTGCCTGACACGACGGTTCCCAAAAGCGTTCGCCAGCACCTGAATGTGGTGTATGCCGAGTATGGACATCGCAAGGTCTTGGCAGACATCTTTGTGCCCCGCACGGAAAAAACAAAACTTCCCACCATCGTTGTCGTGCATGGCGGTGGTTGGCTGAATGGCGACAAGACAAAGTTTCGTGCCCTGGCACTTAATCTCGCGAAACGCGGCTTTGTCACAGCAGCCATTGAATACCGACTGGGCGGTGAGTCACACTTTCCTGCCACCATCCATGATTGCAACGCCGCCGTACGATTTCTGCGTGCCAACGCCTCCCGATACAGGACTGACCCTGATCGCATCGCGGCCGTCGGTGGATCCGCGGGCGGTCACCTTGTGGGATTGATGGCCAGCGGCTGGAATGATCAACGGCTGCAGGGCGACGGCGGCAATGCCGGGCAATCCTCAAGGCTGCAAATTGCCTTCGTCATGGCCGGGCCGATGCAAATCGCAACAGGCAGTGTCGCCGAAAAATCAAAATCGGGACAGGAATCAAACGCCACGCAATGGCTCGGCAAGACGATTGACCAGGCACCGGAACTCTACGAACTCGCGGACGCGTTTGAACACATCTCAGAACACACAAGCCCGATCTTTTTCATGACGGGCGAGCACGATAATCCGGGCCGCAATGAGTTGTCTCGCAAGCGTCTGAAGCAACTCTCGATTCCGACCGGGCTGATGACCTACAAGGACGGCAAGCACGGCTGCTGGAACCGCCACCCATGGTTGGCTCGAATGGCCAATGACATCGCACACCAGTTCCTGGCGAAAATTAAAAGCGACTGAATTAGAAGTGGTCGGCTTCTTGAATCCGACAGTACCACCTAGTCCATGTGTCACTGAACCACCCACCTGGTATAATTCACTCCAAATAGCTCTGTCTTCAGTCTGCCCTCACTCCCCTCAGAATGTTGAAAAATAGAGGATCAAAGTGCCGTTTAATGACACAACTACAATGGATAGCACAACATAGCTGCGGTTCAATGCGGTACCGGTCCCTCCAGTCATGCCAGAGAAAGATTCTCTCCATTTGAGGATTTTTAGAGAAATGGCGAATATTGACGGCGAAATTGAAATTAAAATCGCTCCCAATACGTACTACGTGTAACAAAGCAGCAGTTTTTACCGAAAAGCAGGGCAGTTTTCGCAGTTTTCGCAGTTTCAGCGGTCTACAACATCAATGAGATTGGGCCGCGTGTGAGTTACAATCACGAATGGAAGCAAAGCTATAAGGCGAGGAGGTGCAGGATGCTGGTATTAAGTCGAAAGACGGGTGAGTCGATCCAGATCGATGACAATATATTTGTCACGGTCTCGGAGGTAAAAGGCGGACGCGTTCGTCTGTCCATTGAAGCTCCCCGGTCGGTCCGAATCATGCGACAGGAAGTTCTCGAACGCAACTTACCGACCAAAACGCAGGAGTTGACGCTGGATGTCCCGGCGCCCGTGGTCAAGTGCATGACATAAGGCTGAACGCCCGCGGGGTGTCTGAACATGTCAACGACAGCGGCACGGTTCACGTCAGTTGGTTGCGGTCAGGATGCGTGAAAAACGTATCCCACTGGTGAAGGAAGGTTTTTCGCCAGGCCGCGACTTGAGATTCTGGATCTGAAATCCGGATTCTCGAACTGTAGTTCTGACGGCGTGAACAGAAGTCACATTTTTCGACCGAGAATGGCTGGCACACAACGGTGGCCTTGACCATGGGACTGACGGCCGGAAAAATGATTTCGACAGAATTGCTGGACTTCAGTTTCTTTCTGGTCTAAGCGTTTCTACCTTGTCGAGATCCATTGTGGACGCGATTTACAGGTAGCACGTTTTCATTCAGAAGTAGCCCAACGTTTCAGCGAATCTGAAGTTTCATGCAGGAAGCCATTCGAAAAGCGAAAGTTCTGATTGAGGCCCTTGGCTGGATTCAGAGATTCAAGGGCAGGTACGTCGTTATCAAACTTGGCGGCAGCACGCTGGATCAGCCGGATGCGGTCGATAGCCTGTTGACTGACGTTGTGTTCATGTCCGCGGTTGGCATGCGGCCGGTCATCGTCCACGGGGGCGGAAAGGCAATCAGCGCGGCAATGAACGCAGCTGGCATCGAACCACGTTTCGTAGAGGGGCGTCGCTACACCGACCCCGCGACTCTAAAAATTGCGTCGCAGGTTCTGGTCACGCAGATCTCACCTGGAATTGTGGAGTCACTGCAACGCCACGGGGCAACAGCAGCGGCTCTGCACTTTCAGACACAGAATGCTTTGATTGCGGAGCCACTGGTCCTTGCAGGCACAGACGGGGCAGCCATCGACCTCGGCCATGTGGGGCAAATTACAGGTATCGACTGTGAATTGCTGGCACGCGTGTGTGCCGCCGGCACGATTCCCGTCATCCCCTGTATCGCGCTCGATGAAAACGGTCACCGCCTGAACGTCAACGCCGACACTGCTGCGGCCGCCGTGGCCAGGGAACTAAATGTTGAGAAGCTGATATTCCTCAGTGACATCCCCGGAATTCTGACCGACGTTGACGATCCCGATTCGCGGCTGTCTCATGTTGATGCCGTCACGGTGCGAGATCTGATCGGAAATGGCACAATTTCCGGAGGCATGGTTCCAAAGGTAGAAGCCGCCCTTGACGCTCTGGATGCCGGAGTTCGCAAGGTTCACATCGTCGACGCCGCCATGCCACATTCGGTGCTGCTGGAGATCTATTCGGACACCGGCGTTGGTACCGAAATCGTTGGCTGATGGCCGGGGCTGGCTGGCTTAAGAACGCCTTCCCGCAGTGTTGCAAAGATCTTCCCACGCGCCCGGTCCCCTGAGCACGCCGGACGGACTACACTGTTGCCGTCCTGGTCTGGGAAATCAACGATGCCGGAAGCAGTCTCCGGATTCGTTCCGTGACACTTTTTCGTTTCACTGGCACGGTGTTACACAGCGCGTTTCCGCTTGCGCAGCCCCGAACAACGTTTTGAGATTGATGAGATTTCGGAGATCACCGATGAAATCACTTTTGAAGCTGTTGTTTCTGATTGCCACATCACTGTTGGTCAACAACGTTCGCGCTCAAACGTTAACTGAACAACTTGTCGCTGAAGATCCAGCGGAGCTCGTTAAGTCAGCACTCACAAAGGGCGATGTCGTCCGAGGGACCATTCTGTTTCACCAGGGAAATATCAATTGTGCCAAATGCCATCGACCTGCCGCGGAGGCCACTCGGATCGGACCGGATCTCAGCCGGTTGCGTCCGAACGTTACGGCTCAGTCAATCGTTGAATCGATCCTGCTGCCTTCCAAAACAATCACCAGGGGATATGAAACGGTCACCATTCTGACAGGAGACGGAATCCTGGTCAGCGGAATGGTTGCTGAAGAAGATTCGGAAAAGATCGTTCTGCGAGATGTTGCAGATATTGGTCGCACGATCATCATCCGGCGAGACAACGTCGAACAGATTCGACCTGGAAAAAAAATCTACGATGCCGGATCGGCTGGTGAACAAATTGAAAAACCGCCAGCGGTTTCTGGATCTGCTGCGATACGTGCTCGGTGTTCGAGAACGCGGTCCTGCTGACCGCGTGGCGATCACCAACCCGGTTGGCAAACGACGGTTGAGCTCCGAGCTGGAAGGCGTCCTGCTGATTCAGGAATTGAATTGTGTTGCCTGCCATGAATCACATGTTGGCAAAACAGGTATCGCTGCCAGGAAATCACCGAATTTGAATTGGTCCCGGCAACGACTGAACCCTCGCTACCTCGCGAAGTTTATCGCGGACCCGCACGGTATGAAGCCTGGCACGACCATGCCGGACGTGTTGGGCCATCTGGGCAAAGAGGCAAGTGTCGATTCAGCAAACGCGATTTCCCCTTTCCTGCAGACGAATATCAACGACAGTTTTCGATCCCAAAAGTTTGACGCCGACTCAGTGTCACGAGGGTCGGATCTGTTTCACACCGTCGGGTGTGTTGCCTGCCATGCTCCTCGAGACACAACCGCACGCGAAATGCCATTGGCGCAGTCGATCCCGTTGGGCGTGCTGTCGCAAAAATACAGCATCAACGCAATGGTGGATTTTCTGAAGGACCCACATGCGGTCCGCCCCTCCGGTCGCATGCCCAACTTGAACCTGAACCATCACGAAGCGACAGACATCGCCGGCTATTTGCTTCAGAACGCGAGTCAGGAGGTCACTGAGTGGACGTCCAACGCGACACTGGCCAACCAGGGGAAACTGCTCTTTTTCGTACTCGGTTGCGCTTCCTGCCACACACACCAGGCAGTCGTGAACCGACAGATCCTGCGACCGCCAGCCCTGGAAAAGTCCAACCCAAGACACGGTTGCCTTTCGGGGACGACGGGTAGATGGCCGAATTTTCATTTCAGCAACAGCCAACTGGAATCAATTCGACTCGCGCTGAAGAAAGCTCCGTTCAATCTGACCGGCGAGCAATAAGTCTCAGTTGCCTTGAAGACGTTTAATTGCATCGCGTGTCATACACGAGGCGACCTTGGTGGTGTAACGACGCTTCGCGACCCGCACTTTCAATCGACGAATATGAATCTTGGTTACCAGGGAAGAATCCCGCCAACGCTCACGGGAGTGGGAGCCAAACTGAAGCCAAATTGGGTGCGAGATGTACTGGTCAACGGACGCGTGATTCGCCCCTATATGAAGACGCGGATGCCACACCAGGGCGTCGCTGTTCGCATTGACGCTGTGGCTGGCCGGTTCTGTGGGCTTGACCCCGCTATCCGTTGCGGCCTGACTGAACCTGCATCACGGGCTGAGGTCGTTCGCCACTGCAGATCACCACCAGCAGGTTTGAAATCAGAGACTCTCGTTCCGAGGCAGACATGTGCAGATCTGCAGCGGCCAGTCGATCAACAGCATCTCGCACAATTTCAACGGCGCCTTCGACGATGGTTTTTCGAGCATCGATCAATGCCAGCGCCTGTTGCCTCATCAGCATCGCCTGAGCGATCTCCGGAGCGTAAGTCAGGTCGTTCAGTCGGACACTGAGCACTCGAATGCCGGCCGGATCAACGGCCGTTTGAAGTTCGCTGACGAACGCGGCGGTGACTTCATCGCTTTCTTTCTTCAGACACGGTTCACTCTCGTCTGCCGATTCATACGGGAACTGAGAACTACAGCGTTTCACCACGGCTCCTGCCTGGTCTTCGATGAACGTGCGATAGCTTTCGACGTCCAGAGCGGCTTTGTAAACGTCTTCCACGCGATACACGACCACGGCGCTGATCTGAATCGGATTGCCGTTGCGTTCCAAAACCGTCGTGGTGTGAATGTCCAGAGTCATGTCTTTGGTGGGAATTCGATGCAATGCTCGTCCCACGGGATGAATCCAGCAGATGCCCTGTTGCTTGAGAGTCGTCACGAACTTCCCGAAACGCAGAACAACCACCTCCTGACGCGGATTCACAATGATAAACCCAAACAAAAGGATTGGGGGAAAGATACACGAGATGGCCACGACCAGCATCATCTCCAGAGCTCCCTGGTTCTGCCGCAGCTCGTTTTCCTGAATTGTTGTTTCCATCGATACCTCTGACTTTCAATACAACTGACACGCTACACACGGACGATTTTCGAGACGATCAATTTCGCACTCGAGAGATTGGTTCGTGTTGTCCGCCGAAAACACTCAGTTTTCTTTGACAGCCCTGATAACGAGACGGCACGCGGCCTGGATCAAGGAGTTCACGAAGAACGAATGAACTACGCATTTATTTGCCCGTTAAGCGACAGAGCGCGTGACGAACGAATCTGCGGACTTTGATCGGCCATTCGAATGTCGGGATCGGCGGGCCGCGACGACGGTCCGTTCAGGGCCTCGGCAGGTCATGCGGACAACGCGAAATTCACGGTCGATGTCCAATGCCCCGTGGCAGAGTTTCGAGCGGAAGGAGCACTTCTTACGGCAACGTGGCGTTGTGAAATCATCCAGGTTTTCTGAGCAGAGGACGTGAACTTCGGCTCAGCGGGCCCCCATACCAATGCTGAATGACAACCCACCAATCAACTTCGCTGTGCGGTCGAGCTGAGTATGGTTATTGATCTTCCTCTTCCGTTTCGTCAGGCGCGTTAATCTTGTCGGTGACCGTTTGGCCCAGATACTTGAAGACTGCCTGGCCGTAGGTGATGCCCAGCCAGATGAGTCCTCCAACTAGTGCCAGCCAGATAACGAGGGATAATCCTCCCACAAGGCCGCGAAACTTGCGGGTGATCCACCGCCACCGAGTGAGTTTCTTTTGATCCCGTTCAACCTGTCTGTAAAGACTTTTCAGGTCTTCTCGTCTGACATCGGTCGATTGGCGGCTGAGCTGTCGTTCGACCGCTTCGGTGAATTCCGGAAACTTAGCCAGCGGAAGATATGATCCGTCGGCCGACACTTTGGCCCGGGCCTTAGCCGTCAATATGCCAGCCTGAAGCATTTTCAGCACGCGTCCGGTTGAGAGCTTATCGACGACGGTTTTCTTATTCACGTCTTCAAACTGAACATACCACGTCCGTGACGCCTGTTTGACCGTGGCCGTTCTGGCCACCTGTCGCGACGTGGGCAACGGTCCACCGGACGCCACGGTGCCGCCCAATTCGGCCGTCGTGGGAGAAACGGAACGACCAATCCCTGTGGGCAATGCACCGTCGACGAAACTGAGCGCATCGTTGTGAACGCCGAGGGCGACGAGGTCTTTGATAACTTCGGCACAATTGTTGTAGCGATGATTGGTCTCCCTGGCCATCATCTTGTCAACGATGAGATCCAGACGCTCGGGCACCTCCGGACAGATCTTTCGAGCGGTGTCATATTTTCCGGTTTCTTTTGCGATGATCAGCTCAAGTGCAGTGCCACCTCCATACGGCAGCTTTCCGGTCAGCATATGATAGAGCGTGACCCCCAGTGCGTAGATGTCACAGCGTTGGTCGACCGTTTTGGCACTGCGAGCCTGTTCCGGAGCCATGTACAGGGGTGTTCCCAGTCCCGTGCCGCTTTGGGTCATCGACACGTCATCGTCCAGCACTTTTGCCAGTCCGAAGTCCGCCACCTTCACGATGCCCGTGGTGGTCAGCAGGATGTTGTCGGGTTTAATGTCCCGATGCACCATGTTCTGGTCATGGGCATGTTTCATGCCCTCGGCAGACACCATCGCAATGTGGACGGCATCACCAATCGAGAATTTGGTCAGCTTGTCCAGCCAGTCCTGGACACTTTTACCGTCCACATATTCGATCGCGGCAAAATGGAGTCCCTTATACGAATCGACCGCGTAGACCTTCACGACGTTGACATGGTCCAGCTTCGCCATCGATCGGGCTTCTCGCAGAAATCTGGCGACAAAGTCCTCTTTCTTCGCCAGTTCCTTTGATAACGTCTTCAATGCGACGATTCGATCGAGACTGACCTGCCTGGCCAGAAAGACCTCTCCCATGCCGCCCTTGCCCAGCTTCTTCTTCAGTTCGAAGTCGCCGACCCTGGTCAAAGCCTTCTTTTTCTTTGCAGCCTGCTGACTACCGCCTGCAGCCGGCTCATTTTTCCTGGTTTCCGACACGGTGTTACCTCGCCTGAAGTTCGTAAATGCAACACGTCGTGTGTGGCGGAACAAGGGGCCAGTCTAAAATTAAAGGCGATTTCTGAATTGAGGACCTCGTTGGCCCCTGGATCCTCAACCGCCTGGTGTATTACCTCAACTGTATGTCACGGACAGCGGAATTGATCGTTCATTGACAAGTCAACTCTGGTGGCGGAGTCCCACCAACGCGGAGCAGCAGGCGGCATGCGTAACGTTGATTGTGGGTTCAATTTATCATGTCGGTTACCACCTGGCCAAGATATTCAAACATCACTCGGCCATACGCAATTCCCAGCCAGATCAGTATTCCGACTGCCAGCAGACAGGCGATGCCGACTCCTGTGCCCATCATGCGGTGAGCCCTGTCCGTGACGGACGGCCCTTGAGTCTCTTGTTTCTGGTCCCGCCGAGCCTTCTTGTAGACGCTCTTCAGGTCGTCGTGCCGGACGTCCGCGGGATCTCGTTGGAGTGTCCGTTCGATTGTTTCCGTAAACTCAGGAAACTCCGCCAGCGGAAGGTAATATCCAGTGGCCGTCACTTTGGCTCTCGCCTTGGCTGTTAACTTGCCTGCCTTAAGCAACTTCAGCACCCGCGCGGTCGGCATCTTTTTGACGATGGTTTTCTTCTCGGTGTCCCGATATTGAACATACCATGTTGTTGACGAATCTGTTGTGTCTTCCGTTTCATCCGCGGCCACGGGCATCTGACGCCCTCCTGGCGTTGGCGCCGCCGAATCCATTGTGATTCCCATGACGGGCGATGTCCGTCTCAGTTCAGACGTCGCTTCGCTGCCAATGGAGGTAGGCTGAGCGCCGTCGACGAAACTGATGGCTGCGTTGTGGACTCCAACGGACACAAGGTCGCAGACGACTTCGCTGCAGTTCTTGTAGCGGTGTTTCGGATCTTTGGCCAACATCTTGTCAATCATCAGATCAAGGCGATCCGGGATCTCCGGGCGAAGCTTTCGCGCCGCATCGAAAACACCACGTTCCTTGGCCATGATAAGTTCCACGGCAGTTTGCCCCGAGTATGGCAGCACACCGGTCAGCATGTGATAAAGCGTGGCACCCAGAGAATAAATGTCACTTCGCTGATCGACGGTCCTGGCACTGACGGCCTGTTCCGGCGCCATGTACAACGGAGTTCCCAACCCCGTGTCGTTCTGGGTCAGGGCCACGTCTTCGTCCAGAGTTTTTACCAATCCGAAGTCCGCAACCTTCACCACACCCGTGCTGGTCAACAGAATGTTGTCTGGTTTGACGTCGCGATGCACCATGTTCAGATCATGAGCGTGCTTCAGCGCTTCTGCGGCGACTATGGCGATGTGAACCGCATCACCAATCGAAAACTGCTTGAGTTTGTCCAGCCAGTTCTGAATGCTCTTGCCATCCACATATTCGATGGCAACATAGTGAATGCCCTTGTACGAATCGGCCGCGTAGAACTTCACGATGTTGACGTGGTCCAGCTTGTCCATCGACCTGGCTTCCCGCAGGAAGCGGGCCACGGCATCTTCTTTCTTCGCCAGTTCCTTGGACAACGTCTTGACGGCCACAGGCCGATCCAGACTGATCTGCCTTGCGAGAAAAACCTCGCCGGTCGCGCCCTTGCCCAGCTTCTTCTTCAACTCGAAGTCGCCGATCGTCGTGACCTGCTTCTTCTTGTTGGCACCGGAATCGCCAGTTTCTGAAGCTGATTCCATTTCTTTTGTGTCCGACACGTTGTCACCTCGCCCGGGCTCGTTAATGCAACACCTCGCGTTTGGGTGAACACCGACCCTGTCCGCAGCGATAGGTCATATGGCCGGCGACGGTTACTGTCCGCCCCGGATGCCCAATCTGTTGAAATGTTGCCCTGACAAGTTTATTGACCAGCGCCCCACAATGGCATAATTCATTCGAAAAAACAACAATTCCGTGGCTACCTCAATCGGCAAACTCGGAGAAACTGGACCCCCGATCGCATGCCTACGGCTCGGTCTCGGTGAGTTTTCGGAACGCTTCACTATACTTTGCTGCCGTCTGCTCGACAACTTCCGAGGGAAGCTCAGGAGGAGGACTATTGCGATCCCAGTCAGACGCCAGCAACCAGTTGCGTACGAACTGTTTGTCGTAAGATGCGGGACTGCAGCCCACCTGATACGTTTCCTGCGGCCAGAACCGGGAACTGTCGGGGGTCAGAACTTCGTCAATCAGGATGACTTCGCCGTCCAGCAGGCCAAATTCAAACTTGGTGTCGGCGATGATAATCCCGCATTTTCGGGCATATTCGGCCCCTTCCGCGTAGATTTTGAGACTCAGTGAACGCAGCTGTTCAGCCAGCTCGACCCCAATTTGGCCGTCTTTCTGCATGCGTTCAAAACTGATGTTCTCGTCGTGTCCTTCTTCTGCTTTTGTGGCAGGTGTAAAGATCGGTTCCGCCAATTGACTGCTTTCCTGCAGGCCCGCCGGCAGTGAAATACCGCAAACAGTGCCGCTTTGCTGGTATTCCAGCCATCCTGAACCGGCCAGATACCCGCGAACCACGCATTCATAGGGAATGACCTGGGTCTTCCGCACGATCATGCTGCGTCCCTGCAGAGGCTCAGTAACATCGGCCGGCAGCGACAGTCGGCTCAAATCCGTCGTCAGGAAGTGATTTTCGACCGACAGACGGTCAAACCAGAACTGACTGATGCGCGTCAGTAGCTCGCCTTTTCCGGGAATGCCAGTCGGCAGAATATAGTCAAACGCGCTAATACGATCTGTGGCAACGAACAGCAGGTGGTCGCCGAAGTCATAGACGTCGCGCACCTTTCCATGTTTGACGGGAACATCAGGAATGCTGGTATGAAGAACGACCTGAGACATGATTGGTGTGTGGGACAAAAAAGGTGTGGAAGAATACTCGTTGAATAAGGGCACCGGATTCTCGCGAATCTGTTCGATGTCGACCGTCGGTCAAGTGTAACTTTCGTGACGTTGTTGAACAACGACCGTGTATCACCTTACACTGGGGCAATACAGAAAAGTCGGTTTCTTAAGCGTCCAGTTCTCTCGCTGCCACAGGCAAGCCACAATCAGTTTGGTGTCTTGAACTGTCGGTGCGGACCGGGTGTTGAACAGGAAGGCCACAAGGCCAGATCATGGGACTTATTCAATTTAATGTTGAGACAGATGATCTGGTGGCTGCACAGGGTGTGTCGAAGACCGACTTCGTCACGTTCGACGGGCGGGTTATTCCGGCGGAATGCACGTTTGACCAAGGCGCCCTGCGGTGCATCCGTCGGCAGTCCGACAGCAGCAAGCTGCGAGTTCTTTGCAATATTGACGGCCAGCAACGCGTCGTGCACACCACGTCTTTGCGCGAAACCCAGACCGATTATGCGCTGGAGCTGGAACTTGCCCGTGGGGAACTTTCCCGACTCAGAAATTTTTACGCGTTGTGGACCGGTGCCGGATTGAAGTCCAGTCCCGCTCTGGACAACGTGATTTCGAAGGCCCACAAGAATTTTTCCAGCGGTATTTTCTCTGAGTATCAGGCTTCTGATGCGTTGGAGTCGATTCGCAATACTCACAAGGCGATTGGTCTGCTGATTAATACGTATACACGCCAACGCATTACATTCCGTCAGCAGCGAACTCTGAATTTCCCAATGACGGTTGGATGTCGGGTTTCCCGCCCACCGATTGCGGAAGAAGCCTTTCGTGCGGCATTTAATGCCGCTTTCGTAAGTACAACCTGGCGGGACCTGGAACCGAAAGACGGAGAATACCAGTGGACCGAGCTTGATGCGGTGGTGGATTGGGCAACTGCCAACAAGATGTTCATTGTGGGGGGACCCTTGCTGGACCTGTCCTCAGACTACTTTCCGGCGTGGATGGAACCGTGGAAAGGGGACCTGCTGAATCTGCAGAGTTTCACCGCCGATTTCGTCGAGACGGTTGTCAGCCGCTACATTGGTCGGATCAGACACTGGGAAGTCGTCTGCGGTCCCAATCGTGGTGGCGCCAACGCTCTTTCTGAGGAGCAGCGGCTGAATCTGATCGTACGCGCGATTGAGGCGGCTCAGGAAGTCGACGAGCAGATTCAGATCAGCCTGAGAGTGATTCAACCCTGGGGCGAATATCTGAGCACAACGGAGAACCGTCTGGCGCCTATTCAGTTCGTGGATACGCTCCGTCGCAGTGGGGCAACGTTATCTGAGATCAATTTGGACCTGCGATTCGGTGACGGCGATCTGGAGAGTCTGCCACGAGACATGTTGCATGTATCCCAGTTGCTCGATCACTGGTCGCTGCTGCAGCTGCCTCTGAACGTGATGGCCGCATTGCCTGCCTCTTCGGATTCGGCAGGGGCGAACGCCGCTGAATCTGCTCAGGAAATGACTCAGATGCAGCTGATGGCAGACCTGTTCGTGATGAGTCTGTCGAAGGAAAGAGTCACTGGGTTCTATTGCCTGAACTGGGAAGACGAGGACTTCGCCGGCGGCCGTCTTTTCCGCCCTGACGGCAGCGTCCATGCCGTGGTGGAAAAATTCAGCGAACTGGAAGAGACTCACTGGCCGACTTAGTGCACATCCGGCCCTGAATTCGCAGCGATAAAGCTCATTTCCTCCCGCTCGCCTCTCGACTTTGCCAAATCCTTCGTTTTGCTGGGATTCCGCCGCCTGGAAGCAAATAACGGTGCTGGACTTGACAACAATAACTCGATAGTATCCCGGCCCGTTTGCTCGTATCACGCTGTGTTTTCCCGCCTTTGTTGTGCGGGGGCGTCCGAGTGCTCACCTTTTTTTGCAGTACGCATTCCGAACTGTCGGAGTGCGGATTAGTTTCAGGCTTTAACAATGGTAGATCGTCACCTTCTTCGCGAGTTCAATGTTGATGACGCAGAGCTGGAAGCCGTCATGCAGGCTTCTTTCGAGGCCCTTGAGGACGTAATCAACGCAGAAGCTCAAACGTACGACATCAACGACATTCTGACCGGCACAGTAGTGCGGGTTGACGACGAAGAGGTGATGGTCGATATCGGCTACAAGAGCGAAGGTGTCATTCAGCGAGATGAATGGGAAGAAGGCGATACGCTTCCCAAAGTTGGATCATCGATCGAAGTGCTGTTGGAGGAATTCGAGGATTCCATCGGCCTGATCGTCCTGTCGAAGCGGAAAGCAGATCGTGTCCGCGACTGGGAAGAGATCATCAAGACCCACGACGAGGGAGACATCGTCAAGGGACCAGTCGTTCGCAAAATCAAGGGCGGTCTGCTGGTTGCGATTGGCCGGGAAATGGACGGCGAGTCTGTCGTCAAGAATGGCGTGAACGTCTTTCTGCCGGCCAGTCAGGTTGATGTGCGTCGTCCGTCCGACATTGCCGACTACATCGGCCAGGACATCGAGTGCATGATTCTGAAGATCGATGAAGCGCGTCGAAACATTGTCGTTTCGCGTCGCCGACTGATCGAAGAAGCACGCGAGAAGATGAAGAAGGAACTTCTCAGCGATCTGGAAATTGGCGACCTTCGTACAGGTACAGTCAAGAATATCGCAGACTTCGGTGCCTTCGTCGACCTTGGAGGTATTGATGGTCTGCTGCACATCACCGATATGAGTTGGGGACGCATCAATCACCCAACGGAGATGGTGAAGATCGATGAAGAGATCGAGGTCATGGTCCTGAACATTGACTATGAAAAAGAAAAAATCGCTCTCGGTCTGAAGCAGAAGTCCAAGAGCCCGTGGGAAAATATCGGCGAAAAGTACCCTGTCGATTCCGTCATCAAGGGCGAAGTTGTCAATGTGCTGTCATATGGTGCCTTTGTTAAGCTGGAAGATGGCATCGAAGGCCTTGTCCACATCAGTGAAATGTCCTGGACACGGCGAGTGAACCATCCAAGCGAATTGGTTGCTATCGGTGATGAAGTCGACGTGATGGTGCTGGGAATCAACGAAGAGAAACAGGAAATTTCTCTTGGTATGAAGCAGACGCAGTCCAACCCGTGGGACAACGTCAGCGACAAGTATCCCGTTGGTGGCAAGGTCTCCGGGACAGTCCGCAACCTGACGAACTACGGTGCCTTCATCGAACTGGAAGAGGGCGTGGACGGGCTGCTGCACATCAGCGACATGTCCTGGACTCGAAAGATCTCACATTCGAATGAGATGCTGAAGAAGGGCGAACCGTTGGAATGTGAGATTCTGTCGGTTGATCAGGACCGTCGCCGTATCGCTTTGGGGCTGAAGCAACTGGCGGACGACCCATGGGAAACAACCATTCCAGAGAAGTACAGCCCTGGCAGTAGTGTCAATGGCAAGGTCACCAAGATCACGAACTTCGGTGTGTTTGTTGAACTCGAAGACGAACTTGAAGGCCTGCTGCACGTTTCCGAGCTTTCCGATCAGAAGATTGAACATCCGGAAAGCATGGTCAACGTGGGCGACGCCATCGAAGTTCGAATTCTGCGAGTAGACACTGCCGATCGAAAGATTGGACTTAGTTGTCGTTCGGATGAAGAAATTCGTGAAGCTGCTGCTGCTGCTGCCGAAGCGGCAGGTGATGGCGGTTCCGCAGCACCGGCGGCCGGCAGTGAGGCAGCCCGCAAGGCGGCCGAAGATCTCAAGGGAGGAATGGGCGGCTCAGCCGGGCCGTTGTTTACCCTGGGAGCTGACGCTGAGGAAGAGGGTGGAGCGGCTGAGTCTTCAGTCGCTGAGTCTTCAGATGCTGCAGACGAGGCAGCGGACACCACTGAGGCCGCTGACTCTTCCGAAGCAACGGCCGACTCAGACGCAGCAGACGCTCCGACTGACGATGCGAAACAAGAATAGCGACACTGGAGACGGGCCTTGCTCTTCTCCGTGTTTCTGACAAGAACTGAAACGCACCCCGTTGAGTCTGACTTGGCGGGGTGCTTTTTGTGGCCCGTCCATGTGGTCGTGCAGATCTGAACCCTGGACGGCAGGGCGTGTCATGGCCGCCAGAGACGTCGGGGGCCGCAGTGTCCCGGTCTTTTGAAAAGG
>JBDONA010000630.1:0-8333 GCA_039831575.1 Fuerstiella sp.
GCTTCCCCACCGGCATCGCCCTGTGGCGAAACGGCGTCATCATCACGGCCGCTCCGGACGTGATCTACGCCGAGGACACAAAGGGCGACTTTGTTGCGGATATACGCCAGGTGCTGTACACAGGTTTCGTTGAAGGAAACCAACAGCATCGAGTAAACGGATTGCGATGGGGACTTGATGGTTTTCTGTATCTGGCCAATGGCGATAGTGGTGGCGAAATCAGTGTCGTCAGTGCACTCCATGACGGCGCTCCGGCCGATGTGGTGTCAGCGGCCCGGACGAACATCAGCGGACGTGATCTGCGCATCAATCCGGACTTCGGCACGGTTGACCCAGTCAGCGGGCGGACACAATTTGGACGTGAACGGGACGACTTCGGCAACTGGTTCGGGAACAACAATTCGAATCCGATCTGGCACTATGTTCTGGAAGACCACTATCTCAGGCGTAATCCTTACGCCACGGTCTCCACGACGAAAGCAGAAGTCTCCGAAGTCCCGGGCGCAGCTCCCGTCTTTCCGACCAGTAAAACGATGGCTCGGTTTAACGATTTTGACAAAGTGAATCGCTTCACGTCGGCCTGCAGTACGTCGATCTACCGTGACAACTTTTTGGGTGATGAGTTCTACGGCAACGCCTTCACCTGCGAGCCCGTTCATAATCTTGTGTCACGGCTGGTTCTGTCACGTGACGGTGCCACTTTCAAAGGCCGTCGAGCAGCCGACGAACGCGAATCGGAATTCTTTGCCAGCAGCGACAACTGGACTCGCCCAGTGATGGTTCGTACTGGCCCGGACGGCGCAATTTATATTGCTGATATGTATCGCCAGGTCATTGAACATCCCACATGGATACCGGCCGAATATCAGCGCAAGCTGAATCTGCAGGCTGGCAGCAACCGGGGCCGAATTTACCGGGTCGTTCCGTCAGCAGAATGCTGCGGGGCGGCAGCCGGCTCTGCAGAACCGCAGCCGAATCTTCGTGACTGGTTTCCAAACTCGTCGCAGGAAACAGCCATTGCCGATCTCATCGAACGTATTGCCAGTCCCAACGGCTGGTGGCGAGACACGGCTCAGCGAATTCTGGAACATCAAGGAACGGTGCCTTTCGAACGCCTGGCAGAACTGTGCCGCTCACACTCGTCAGCAGCTGTGCGAGTGCAATCGCTCTACACAACTCAGAACGTCAAATCGGCAGACAGGCCAAAGGTGATCAACCTTCTTCTGTTCGCCTTGAAGGACCAACATCCGGAAGTGCGCCGCAACGCTTTAAAATTGCTGGAATCGTCGCTATTAAATCGTGAATCTCGGCCGCCCGAACAGCTCCTGCAGTTGGTCGATGACCCGTCGCCGGCTGTACGGCGACAGCTGGCATTCTCGTTGGGTGCGTCCGGTCACTTCGACTCTGCCAGTGCTCTTGCCACACTATTGAGACAGGACGCAGCATCGATTCCTATCGTCAACGCAGTCATGACTGCGCTGACCTCCGAAAATGTTGGTGACGTCCTGCAGCAAACAATTTCCGGCGGAGGGATTCCGAACACGGCAGTCGCTCAGCTGATCAGTCAGGCTGCGGCGATGAAGAACGTCGACATCCTGCGGCAGCCAGTGCTTGCCATTCTGCAGCGGCTGAATTCATCCCGACAACAAGAAGCTGAAGTCTGGGACTCGGCAACTCAGGTCATTCGCAGCATTCGACGCCACGGAAAAGTGGACTCGGTGGTACAAAACGATGACGCGATTTCCGCAGCGATGAGCCAGGCGCAAATCAACGCCGCTGGACTGGCGACAGATCGTGACGTGCCAGATGATCTTCGCGTGTCTGTCTTACGGTTTACGGCAGTAGCTGGAATCCATAACACCAAGGCTGCTGGACAGCTTACCGAATTGCTCAGCCCCGGCTCGTCGATCGCTGTTCAGCAGGCGGCGGCAGCTGCCGTTATTGAAACTTCGCCCGCCATCACAGCAACACTGTTTGATCGATGGAGCAGATTAACTCCCGCAGTGAGGTCGTCCATTGTGGAACAGCTGCTGCAGAGTTCATCGCGAACCGAGTTGCTGCTGAATGCTGTCGCCGCAAAGAAACTGGCAGCAAGAGACATCGACGCCTCGGTTCGCGAGCGACTATTCAATCACCGTAATGGCAAGCTGAGAATTCTGGCAAAGGAAATCCTTGGGGCGACAACAAATTTGGCCCGTGCCGTTGTCATTGCCGACATGCAGATGCAAATCGACAACCTGACCGGCGATGCCATGGCCGGCAGGGCCGTCTTCGAAAAACGATGTGCCACATGTCATCGCCTGCAGAACACTGGCAAAGCCATCGGTGCAGACCTTACAGCGCTCAAGAATCGTTCAACCATCGCTCTGCTGATCGCCCTGCTCGATCCCAATAATGCCGTCGAAACAAAGTTCCTCAGCTACACGGCCGTCACTGCCAATGGGCTGACATTCAGTGGCATGCTGTTAAGCGAAACCGGCAACAGCGTGACTCTGATGGGCACTGACGGCAAAGAACATGTTCTGCCTCGAACCGACGTTGAGGAATTGAACTGCTCCAATCGATCGCTGATGCCGGAAGGCCTGGAAAAGGATCTGACGCCTCAGAATTTTGTAGACGTGATCGCCTTCGTACAGTCGTCTGGTGTGAAATGGAAACAGTTTGCAGGCAATCAGCCTCAGCTGATCACCGCCGACGCCGATGGCACATTGACGCTGTCGGCAGCGGCTGCTGAGATCTACGGGCCAAGCCTGATTTTTGAATCTAAGTATGGCAACCTTGGTTATTGGTCATCGACCAAAGACTACGCGGTGTGGAACGTCGATTCCCCGACCTCCGGCCACTGGACAGTGGAAATCGAATATGCCTGCGACAACGCCACAGCGGGCAACCCGTTGAAGTTGTCCACGGGGTCACGCCTGTTGACTGCCCGAGTCCCCGGCACGGGAACATGGGATAACTACAGAACCTGGACGGCTGGCAACATTGATCTGCGGCGTGGTCGTGGCCAACTGATCGTCACGGCGCCGGAAAAACCATCGTTTGCGTTGATAGACCTGCGCGCGATTCGCTTAGTACCACCGAAATAGGCCCGACAGGATCGAGGCGGTCGCATCACCTCTCGTGTCATTCAAGCCAATCAGACCCACTCGCTGGCGCGTCGAGCCGGTATTGCTTCCTGATCACTTTTCCACGTCCCGCCCGGGCCAACCCACCTGTCCGAAACCGCAATCCGTGACCGCGCGCTGGATCCGGTACGTTTGTTCCTGTTAGACTTCTGTGCAAGGAAGATCTGTCGTTGTGACATCGAGCATTGACGGGGTCCGGACGCATTCCAATCGTTCATGCTGTCGTTCTACGCGATCGCGGTTGATCTTCTTCCCCACCCATTTCGTTATTCGAGCGGCAGCCGTACCCCACGGCGCTCCGTCGCTTCGTTTGCAGAGGAACAGTGATGAAACACATTGCGATTTGCTTTGTGTCTGCCGCCGCAGGAACGGTTTTTGGAGCCTGGCTGATCAGTGCCGGTAGTTCTCTGCCCTCCGCCGCAGGACAGCCACCGTCACAACAGACCGGGTTCGAAAATGGCCTCGCCAGTCAACCATCGACGAAACCGCGCGCGTATCTGGCAGATGGACTGACGCCGGACGAAGCAGCGTCGGCCTATGTTTACGAATTGAACAATCGCAGCGTCGCCAATATTGCGACCCGTATTGGGGCCGAACGCACGTTGTTTTTTGGCCAGAATCCCACTGAGGACGCCGGGTCCGGTTTTGTGCTGGATACCGACGGACACATTCTCACAAACTATCATGTCATCGAAGATGCGCAACGGATACTTGTGACGTTGTACAACGGAGAATCCTACGATGCCGAACGGGTCGGCGTGGACCCCCTCAATGACATTGCCATCATCCGGCTGGACGTACCTCGGGAGCTGCTGTTTCCGGTAACGTTAGGTGACTCCAGCCTACTGAGGGTCGGGATGAAGGTGCTTGCAATCGGCAATCCGTTTGGCCTTGAACGAACGATGACCACTGGAATCATCTCCAGCGTGAATCGAACGCTGCCGGTAACCCGAGCGCGGTCGATCAAATCGGTGATTCAGATCGACGCGGCCATCAATCCGGGAAACTCCGGCGGACCGTTGCTGGATTCTCATGGCCGTCTGATCGGGATGAACACAGCAATCGCCAGCCACACGGGGCAAAGCGCCGGAATCGGATTTGCTATCCCGTCTAACCTGCTGGCACGGGTCATTCCGGAGTTAATCGAACACGGTCGTGTGATTCGTCCGGACATCGGCATCACAGAAGTGTGGCAAACCGAAGACGGGCTGCGAATCCTGAGAATGGATCCTGAGGGCCCGGCGCTGAGGGCTGGCTTAAGAGGACCGGCTACCCAAAAAACAAAAAGGGGATTCGTTGTCTTCGAATCAATCGACCGCAGCGCCGCCGATTTGATTGTCGGAGTCAACGGGAAAGATACTCGGAAAGTTGACGAGTTTCTGTCAGAGGTGGAAAGCCACCGCCCCGGCGACACGGTTGTGCTGCAGATTATTCGCGATGGAAAACCGATTCAGGTCGAAGTTCGGCTTACGAAATAATCAGTCCAGTCCGTGAGTCAGCAGACCACTGCGCAGTTTTGGTTCGAACCACGTACTTTTGGGGGGCATGATTTCGCCGGCATCAGAAACGGCCATCAGTTGCTGAATGGATGTCGGAAACATCGAAATGGCACACGCCCAGCCATCTGACGTGACTCGTTTTTCGAGTTCGTCGGTGCCCCGAATACCACCGACGAAGTCAATCCGTGAATCGGTTCGGACATCTTCGATGCCGAAGATCGGCTCTAACACACGTTGCTCAAGAATCGCGACGTCGAGTGAAGCAATCACATCCGACTGATAGATCGAATCCGCCGATACGGTAAGTCGATGCCAGGAGCCATCCAGATAGAAACAGAACGAACCGGCAGCAGTCGGAACCGGGTCGTCGGTGCGTTCAACAGTGCCAACATCGCTCAACCGCTTTAAAACGTCGTCTGCCGTCTGTCCGTTCAGATCCTTAACGATGCGATTGTAGGACAGGATATTCAATTGGTTCGCCGGAAACAGAACGGTCAGAAACCAGTTGTATTCTTCGTCGCCAGTGTGATCCGAATTAGCCGCCCGGCGTTCCGCACCCGCTCTCCATGCGCTGGCAGAACGATGGTGACCGTCCGCAACGTAGAACGCCGCCACCGATGACAATTGTTCGACAAGCGCTGCAGCATCGGCAACCGGCCAGACCGTATGCTGTACACCATCGGGTGCGGTGAAATCGTACAACGGCTGCGCAGACGCAGTTTCAGTAACCAACGCATCAACAACAGCGACGTCCCGGTAAGTCAGAAACACGGGCCCTGTATGGGCGTTCAGGGTCAACAGGTGACGCGTTCGGTCGTCCTCTTTGACCTTTCGGGTTTTTTCGTGCTTCAGGATCAGATTGTTTTCGTAGTCATCAATGTGGCAACAGCAGACAATGCCGGTCTGGGCCACACCATTCATGATCTGTCGGTAGACGAACAAACGTTCGGTCTGGTCGCGAGCAAGAACACCGTCACTGATCAGCTGATCCAGATTCCGTCGAGCCGTTTCATAGACCTCATCGGCGTACGGATCGGTGTCGGCCGGCAGATCGATGTCGGGGCGCACAATGTGCAGAAAACTATGCGGATTGCCTTCCGCAAGGGCGGCCGCTTCTGTGCGGTTGACCACGTCGTACGGTACTGAGGCAACCGTGGCTGCGTTTTCTGCCGTGGGACGAATCGCCTGGAACGGTTTGATACGAGGCATAATGCGGCTTCTGTGAGGATCTTTGCAGAATAAGAGACTCGGGATTGGAACGACTGCCTGCAGTGCATCCAAGGTCACGGCCTCGTTGCGGACAAAAATTCGGACGATTCCAGGCTGTGAGAGCCATCATGTCGTGTTAGTATCCGGAACACATTCAGAAAAAACCAACACATCCGGAATTGATTGGGGGCCGCAGAATTGTCGCAAGAGGAACGAGACCTGGGAGTTCAGCCGATCGGGCAGGTCCTTGAAGAGTTCGGCCTGAAAGCACACGATCTGGTCGCTGCGTCGACCGAGCAATTGACTCACAAGATGGTATCGCGCGCCGTGAAGGGGCGAAGACTGACGAAGAATACGCGAGGAAAGGTGATTCGGGCGCTGAACGCTGCGGCCGGTCAGGATATCGATGCCGCACGACTTTTCACGTATTAAGTCGGGCACCGGGATCGATGTCGGCAGTGCTGACTCCGCAACCGGCACGATGAACGCACTCCCGCGAAGAGGATTCAACGACGGACGACGGGGAATTGACGCCAGCCGCCACCAGTCCTGAACCTCAGCTGTCAGACCTCAACGATCTCGGACCTGGTGCTCTCGATAAACGCGACAACATCGCCTTTCTCGGCATCGGCAAGTTCAAAGTGGTCCAAAGTAGCATGAACGTGTCCGATGAAGCGACTCCAGTCATCCTCGGAAATCCGCATGCCCTTGTGCGAAACAACCATGTTGCGACCAGTGTAGTACATTGGTCCGCCGGCATTGTGACAAAGAAAATCGATCAACAATTGCTTCTCGCGCTGGATCCCGTCATCGCCTCGATGACTCCAGAATCGTCCGAGTTGCTCGTCGTTCATAAGACGAGGCAGCAAGTTGTTCACGACGGCGGAGATGGCGTCGTATCCACCCAGCCGATCATAGAGAGCAGCAGCAGCAGCAGCAGTTTCAGTCATTTCGTCCGTTCTGACTTGATCGTATCCGTTATCTGTGTCGCAATCTCACAACCGCTGCGACACGTCACAAAGGCGGTATGCTAGACAGACCGGAATCGAAGATCAACGGCGGATCGGAACGCCGGACCGTGCGTCCTGTGTCGCACCGAAGTCGACTCTGCAGTGCCACTGCGCCGTCGATTTCGTCGCGTTCAACGGCGCGCGGACGCAATTTCCCGGCATCGTGCGATACTCTGTCATTGCCCCATGGACATCACGCAGATCAATCATATCCCGACAGCTGCAAATGATCCGTACGTCACACCGCGACGACAAACGCCACAACTGAAGCGACGACAAGAAAGCCGATCAGGAAATATCGTTTCAATCTTGCTGCGGCATTGACATCGCGAACGGTCAACACTGCCTCCAGCATGGCGACTCGTTCATATCGCAGCGCACCACTGGTGTGAGGTGCAAGCGGCAGGTCGGGAAGTGTGGCGTTCATGGTCCTTCTTTGCAAAGCGGGGGAAAGTTTTGAACGTCAAAGCAACGTCCAGATCAGTTGTTCGTCTAAACACCGAAGTCCTTACGAGTGATCGCCAAATTTGGCAGATTTCTTCGGTAGGGCAGATGTCACCACTTTCCCAAATGTTCTGTATGACCTGGAGAAACGTGGTTTAGCCGGGCAGTTCAGGCAATCCAGCGAGGACAAAGGACTGGCAGCAGATGACGACGCAACCTGACTTTGGAAACTGGAATTGTATAGAGGAAACCTGGATTTGATTTACACCGCGGCACTACAGCGTATTACACGCTGACTTGTGGCCGCGGCTAACGTCTTTCTATTTGCGAGAGTCGCCTTCCCACGAGCCCCACGACTACATCTTTTTGAAGACTGCTCCAACTGCAGTCAGACACGGAAGAACGGGACGGACGCCGGTGAATTTGTCTGTCGACTATTGCACGGGGCAGGTCCAAAGTTGTACAACCGACATATGGAAAAGAAGTGCCCCACAACAGGTGAATCCTTCGAGTGCGGTGCGGACACAGCCGACCCGGAGAATCATGCCGCGTTCTGCTGCTGGTGTCAGCAGTTCCCGGTAGTTCCGTCGTCCGGCAGGGAATGCCTGGGTCCCACAGCTCTGGCTGCGATAGCCGACCAGACATCCGCTGCTAAGCCGCAGCCCCGCGGACAGCATTTCGACCGCTAAGAGACTGCCCGGAAACGTCTGTTCTTGTGAGCGGCACGGCGCTCGCCGCCGGTTACAGCGAATCTCGCTGACTCATGGCCGCGGTTCACGTATTTTGATAGCAGAACGGCTGCCCCCACGAGCCAGAACCGGTTCTGGCATTTCGTAAACTGCTCTAGTGCCCTGTCAGCTTTTAATTTCAGGGTAGAGTGATTTGAGTTTTCTGCGTGCGGCTTGCACGTTGAATTGCCAATCGACACCGCGTTGTCTGCTGTTCGATGCTTGCGACCAGGCCTTTGTCTCTTTTTGAAGCAGTCGAATGGATTCGAAACGACGACCGGTCATGCATTATCGTGTCATGGAACTGAGTTCGTT
>JBDONA010000737.1:0-1974 GCA_039831575.1 Fuerstiella sp.
GACGACGTTCGATTTGGCCGTCCACGGTCGCGACGGAAAACTGGTTGCGGCAACCCACGGGCTCAGTCTATTTCTTTTGGACATCGAACCGATTCGTCAATCGGTCAAGCCAACGGATGACGGTTTGCAGGAATAAGATCCTTCAATATCCGGCCTTGTTAGAACCGGGGTCACAGTGCTTCCACTTCGGCAAAGTAGGCTCCGCCAACGGTTCCCTTTTTGTCGTAGAGATAGGTCAGTAATTTCGTCTTGCCTGCCGGGAGGTCGATTTCGAAGACCACACTTCTGCTATCTGGAGGTACTGCTGCCTCTTGTTCCAACCCGGCCACCTCGATCCTGGCGCGGACAGCTTGGACAACGGCGTTGGCTTCACTTGGGAGTTGCCGCAGCGTGATGCGGAAGCGGCCGGGTTTCTTTACATCGACCATCCAGGGCCCTGTCACTCGTGGGAGGGTTTGAATCTGACGGAAATTCCAAGGTGGATTTCCCGTCGGCATATACCAGTCCTGCGAGCACAACATTGTAGGATTGTCTGCTGGATTCCCAAGATCAATCGAGACGGGTGTCATGCGGGGCGAGACCGAATTCCAAAATGGCTGATAGAGATTTCGTAGCTGCTCAACCACTTTTGGGTGCGCGGCGGAAATGTCGTTCCGTTGCGCTGGATCCTTCCCCACGTCGTACAGCTCTCGCCCATCAATCAGACGCCAGCGATCCTTGAGCACACAGGCAAATTCCCAGCGTTTAGGCGTTCCCCTAAACTGCGGACCGCCCTGAAACTGAACAATAAGATGGTCACGGTTCGCGGCAGCATCCGGGTTCCTCAATTGAGCGGCAAACGAGGCACCGTCGATCTTAAGTGACGCAGGGTTCGAGAGCTCACACAGTTCCGCCAGAGTCGGCAGGACATCAATATGCGCAGCAAGGCTCGTAATATCGCGGCCGCCCACGGCGCCGCCGACGGGCCAGTGGATAAAGAAGGGAACGCGGTGCCCACCTTCGTAGATGGAAGACTTTTTCCCTCGCATTCCCGCGTTGAATCCTTGAACCGCTTCCGAAGTCAGCGACGAGAACTTTGCACCGTTGGAGGTCCCGTTGTCAGTCATGAAAATCAAAATTGTGTTTTCCGCCAGGCCAAACTCCTGCAGGCGCTCGCGAAGCAAGCCCACGTTGTGATCGATGTTGGCGATCATTCCGTAGAATTCCGCTGCGGATCGCCAATCCACTTTGTCTTGGTAGGGTTCGCTCCAATGGGGAGCCACGCGATACGGACCGTGCGGCGCGTTTGTCGCGAGGTAAAGGAAAAAAGGACGTTTTCGGTTCTTCTCTATGAAACGCATGGCTTCGGCAAACCACACGTCGGTGCAGTAACCCTCGAATTTCTCGAACACACCATTCCGTTCGTAGGTGTCGTCGAAGTAATCGTTGCCCCAATAGTCCGAAGCCTGCCCGACTCCGCCACAACGGTGCCAGACCACATTCTGGAATCCGCGATCCTGCGGTCGGTGTGGGGCGCTGTCGCCTAGGTGCCACTTGCCGACCATTCCGGTGACGTAACCGTTTTTGGCGAATAGGTTCGCCATCGTCCGCTCATCCGTGTGCAGCATTGTCCGGCCGGAACTGGTCCGATAGGCTCCGGTTCGTCCCGGATAGCGTCCAGTCATCAATGCCGCCCGCGTCGGCGTGCAAAAGGGGCTCACGTGAAAGTCGGTGAATCGCACCGACTCAGCATACAGATGGTCCAGATTTGGCGTTTTGAGCACTGGATTACCGTGACAACTCAAATCGCCATACCCTTGATCGTCGGTCATCACAAGAATGACGTTCGGCGGGCGGAACTCGGTAGCCAGTGCAGCGCACGAAAAAGTTCCGTAGGCAAAGACAACCATCAGACGTATCAATCGATTCATGGCGTTTGGGCATCTCATCCGCTAAAATGACTCTCGGAAAAATTCGGCGCGTTTGGAAAAACGG